>JBGPLB010000044.1:0-27423 GCA_041486245.1 Candidatus Acidiferrum sp. | reverse complement strand
CGATTGCTCCAGGTCGGCCCCCTGTTGTCCGCGTGCTCGCCGTCGATGATGAGTTGGCCGCCTCGAAGCTCATCGCTCTGATGCTTTCTTCACCAGCTTTTCATTGCACGACCGCCTCCAGCGGGGAAGAAGCTCTTGTGGCTTTGCAACACGAGCGATTCGATGCTGTTATCTCCGACCTTCAAATGCCCGGGATCAGCGGTCTGGAACTGCTTACCCAGGTTCGCCGCTCCTACCCTCACATGGCGTTCCTGGTCACCACCGGCGTCGACGACCTGGAGGTCGGCGTGCAGGCCATGCGCTGCGGCGCGGACGACTATCTCGTTAAACCTCTTCGTGAAAGTGCCATCCGTGTAAGCCTGGAGAGTGCCCTGCACAAGCGGCAACTCGAACTGGAGGTCGAGAACTACCGTCAGCATCTCGAAGAAATGGTTGTAGAACGCACTGGCCGGCTTCACGCGGCGCTTCACCAGCTCGAAAACAACTACGAAAGCACCCTGCAAGCGCTCGGGGCGGCGATTGATCTCCGCGATAGCGAAACCGCTGGCCACTCCCGGCGTGTCTGCCGCTATTCGCTTGAAATTGCACGCGCCATCGGATGGTCTGACAAACAGTTGGAAAATCTCGCCAGAGGCGCCTATCTGCATGATATCGGGAAGTTAGGAATTCCCGACCGCATTCTTCTCAAACCCGGACTTCTCACTGTCGAAGAACGAAAACTCATGCAGCGGCACGTACAGATCGGTTTTGATGTCGTCAAGGGCATCGACTTTCTTTCCGAAGCCTCTGAAATCGTCCTTATGCATCACGAGCGATTCGATGGGGGTGGCTATCCGCGCGGCCTCGGGGGAAGTGAAATTCTCTTAGGCGCTCGGATTTTCGCGATAGCGGATACTCTCGATGCCATCACTTCCGATAGGCCTTATCGTCGCGCCTCCGCGTTCAAGTCAGCACGCGAAATCATCCGGCAATGTTCGGGTAGCCAGTTCGATCCGCTCGTTGTAGATGTGTTTCTGAATGTTCCCGAGGAAACTTGGCCGGGGATCGCAAAGGATCTGCGTCAAGTTGATGCACTGTCCGCCGAATTGCGTGGGAAAAGCGGCATACTTCACGTGGGTCCTGGCGAGATCCGTTGAGTGACTTCGCCAACCCGATCTCTCGTTTCTTCTATTAGATTTTCTTTCTGGTCCCACGTCCTCCAACCAACTGCGTGGAGTCTCGGTCACTTACCCATTTGGCGTTTATTCCATTTCAGTGAATTTGGTAACTCTTGGGCGCCTCGAGCCTTTCAACGGCATTAGCTCCTGTCTATGTGGGCTTGGCCAGATTTCTCGCCTTTGACGCGTTCTGCTTTCTTCATTACACGTTGTAGCCTCCTGCGAGTTGTGAGCGGCGTCACATGGGCGCATGCGCTAAAACACAGCACTCGCCGAACCCTTGCACTTACATAGCTGGGTAGAGACCAAGGAAAGCAAGGAACAAAAGGACGAATGGAAGGAGGTGCGAAGATGAGAGTTCTGATCGCACTAGACGTAACCACGCAACGCACGGAGATCGTGAATGAGGCCGCTCTGCGCCCCTGGCCGACGGGGTCGACGTTTCTGCTGTTGCATGTGCTAGACCCTTTCCCGTTTGTAAAGGCTCCAATTTCTCTCAAACGCGCGCAAGAAGCTGCTGCTCTTCAACTCAATAATGCTTCCAAGGGCCTGGTTGAAGCCGGTTGGAAGACAGAGACCGACGTGATTTTAGGGATGCCGCGGCGCTTGGTTGCGCAAATTGCCGCATCCTGGAAAGCGGACCTGGTGATGGTTGGCTCGAACGAAATAGGCGCCTTGACGCGGCTGTTCCTCGGCAGCACCGCCCGGTCCGTTCTGCGGCATGCGCCCTGCTCAGTGGAAATCGTCCGCTCGCCGTCCAAAGAGAAGAGTGCAAGCCAGCCCCGCGGGATGAAGATACTGGTGGCCACAGATGGGTCAGTGTATTCCACAGCGGCGATTCAGTCCGTGGGAAGCCGTCCATGGCCGCAAGGCAGCAAAGCTAGGGTGATTTCAATTCCGGAACCCTTCATGCCGCTAGGGGAATTTCCTTACTTTGAATTGAAGGAGATCGAAGACCTGAATACGGCCGCACTGCGGGACGCGAAGCGGTACGCAGAGGTTGGCGCCGAGGTTCTCTCGAAAGCCGGTCTGGAAGTCACCGTGGAAACACTGCTTCCTAGAGACAGCGATGCCAGAGAAATCGTGAAGGAGGCGGAGCGGTGGGAGGCGCAGATGGTGGTCCTCGGCTCGCATGGCCGCCGCGGCTTCGACCGAATGACCATGGGGAGCGTTTCGGAACACGTTGCATTGCACGCGCCGTGTTCCGTGGAAGTGATTCGGGCGGTTTTGAGTCCGAACAAGAAGTCAAAGAAGTTATCCAAGAAGGGAGCAAAACGATGAGAGTTGTGGATGTAATGATGGGAACTCCGTATTTCTGCCGGCCGGAGGCAAATTTAGGTTCGGCGACGGAAAAGATGTGGACGGGGAACTGTGGTTTCCTGCCCGTTGTGGGGGACGACGAAACGGTCATCGGAATTATCACTGACCGGGACATTTGCGTGGCTCTTGGGACGCAGGGCCGGCCTTCTGGGGAGGTCACGGTAGCCGAAGTGATGTCCACAAAGGTGTATTGTTGCGCACCGGACGACGACATCCACGTGGCGCTTCGTGCCATGCGCGAAGGACACGTGCGCCGTCTTCCAGTCGTCACCAAAAATGGTGCGCTGGTCGGCGTGATTTCCATGGACGACGTCCTACTCCGAGCGGAGGCGCCCAGGCCGGGCAAGACCCCGGAGCTTTCCAGTGAAGAGATTGTGAAGACTTTCCAGGCAATAAACGTTCGCCAGCTGCCTCAGGCGGTAGCTACGAAACGTGCTGTTGCGTGAATTAAGTTGATGCCGCCAGTGCCGGGTTGGTGTGGGTGGGATCACCAGCCCGGTTGATGTGCATCGTTGTTCAAATTGCGCGGCAGAATCACTTATCCGGCGGCCGTCAAACTGGGTTGCCGGGACCATCCCCTGATGCCGCCAACCCTTTCCAAGAGCCTCGCGGCTTCGCCGCTCACGAACTCGACTCTTGTGTGGTGCATCGCGGCGAGGCCCGGAAGCAGTTCGAACAGCGAAGCGGTGCGCAATTTTCCTCCGCAGCCCGTACAC
Organism: Candidatus Acidiferrum sp.; assembly: GCA_041486245.1. Taxonomy (GTDB): domain Bacteria; phylum Acidobacteriota; class Terriglobia; order Acidiferrales; family UBA7541; genus Acidiferrum. The sequence continues at coordinate 24,230 of JBGPLB010000044.1, read as the reverse complement.
ACTGGGTCGGCTGAACGCGCGGCTAAACCGCATTGAGTGCACTCGTGCAATTTGAGATTGAGGTCGGAGGCCACCACGAGCGTGTGGAGGCGCCCCTGCTGCAAACGTGCAAGGATCTCATCTGGATTCGTCTCGAACTTACCTTCTTCGATGAGAATCTGCTGCACGGTCGCCAGTTGCCGCTTCTGTTCGAATTCTGCCACGTGCGGTTCGACCCTTCGAAGAATGGAACGCGGCGAAAATTTGCCGATATCCATCGAGATGGAAAAAACCTGAGGGCTAAACGGCTGAGGCAATTTTTTTCGAATGAGATTAGTTAGTTGATCAGGGCCAACGAGAAAAAGTCCGGCGAAATCACACTTTTTCCAGAGGTTGACAGATTCCTCCGCCGTTTCGCGGCACAGTCGCTCGTATTGCGCTTCCAGACGATGCTCGTAGACCTCGCGATTGGAGCCACGCGTCTTTCGAACGCGTTCGCCCGCAAAATGGCCAAGGTCTTTTTTACTCCACCCTGATACGTCGATGTCGAATAATTTCTCGCCGAGCGAGGTAAGCTCACCGAGCCTATACACGAAGAATCGTGCAGCTTGATGGTCTATCGCAATGACACCGTAGGGTGGGTGCCCATTTAGAAGGCGAAACAATTGCCCTAACCCAGGTTTTCCCCATCGGAGTTCATTCTCGGCGTTTGTTTGCAAGGGAACAACAGTCCAGGTATTCTCGCCAGCGAAAATAACCAGCGCCTGCTCTTCAGGGCGCCTGCGCTCCAGAAATTGCTCGACCCGCTCGGCCACCCTCAGAAACTGTTTTCTGTCTTGAATGGGCAGGGTGGGGGCAACTGCAGCCGCTTGTTTTCTGAACCAAGCCAAGTGAACAGGCAGTCGCGGGTGACGCGAGGAGTTCCGGTTCATCGTGTTCAGGTATACGCTCAGGATCGGAGCAGTCAGTTCTGCAATTGTTTGAACTTGATCGAAAGGCAACATGGCAATGTCCTTTCTGGACGTTTTCATTTCTTTGCACCTTGAGCCTGGGTGCGGATCACCTCGACGGAACAATGAGCATGAATCGCGACGGCCTCTGAAACACTGCCCATCAGCATCCGATCCAAGCCGGTACGCCCGTGAGACCCGAGGACGATAAGGTCTGCCGGCCAGACTTGAGCAGTGTCCAAAATGATGGTCCGCGGATCACCTATTTGGCCGGGTTGAGGTTCTAGAATTTTTAGCCCCGCCGGCGACAGGATCTGCCGGATCGATTCCTCCGCCGCGACCGTTCGTGCGCGGGCGTCGGTCATGAGTTCTTCTAACAGGCGTGCGGGATATATCGCTGAAAGTGGATAGCCTGCCATGGAAGTGTCAAAAACGACCAATTCCTGGACACTCAGGACTTGGAACACGGTTCCCTCAGGCCACGGCCGATTCGCGATGGAGCGGGCAGCAGCCAGAGAAAACTCACTACCATCCGTGGCCACCAGGATCTTCATGGGCTGGGAGGAAACCGGCGGTCCCCCCGGGCGCGCTCGGACAATTTCAACCGAACAATGCGCCTTCCTCAGAATTCCTTGCGCGACGCTTCCCAGCAGAAAGCGGCCAATGGCGCTATGCCCGTGAGACCCGGCGAATATGAAGTCCGCCTTCCATTCCTCGGCGTAAGTAGAGATGGCGTGCCGCGGAGGGCCCCATAGCACAATTGACTCAGCGGGGCGGCTTGTACGAGCAAGTTTCGCCGCACCTGCCTTCACTAGTTTATCGCCTTCCCGTTTTGCGTCGTCAATGAGCGCTGGAAGCTCGGCGAACCGGCCGACATCGATAGCGCTCACTACGCAGAAACACGTGTTATCCGGCCAAGGCCGTGCCGCGGCCTCTTCCAGCACTCGCCCTGAGGCTGGCGATGAGTCCATTGCGATTAGAATTCTCAAACGCGACTCCGTTCACGAGAGTCCCCCTCAGAGACTCTCGGATTGCCGTTTACACCCAGCAGCTTGAGGTAATGCCATGTAACCGGCAGTGACGAAGATCACGTCAAACTGTGCCTCTTATCACGGAAAAGGAGCCTTAAGGGTCACATACTCGCGCACGGAGACGCGGCATGACGACCGTGCAAGCCAGCAAACGAATTGCCTTCAAACATGTTTTGTTTCTAACGGATTTTTCAGAGGCATCCTGCGATGCCTTGCCATTCGCGACGGCCATCGCTCGGGGCTACGGCGCGAGGGTGCACGCCGTTCACGTTATCGTACCTTCCGGCTACACCTACATGACACCCGAGGTGGCAGGTGCACTTCTGGATGAGGAAGAAGAAGCCGCGAAAGGGGAAATGGATCGCGTGGAGGCCCAACTGACGGGCCTGCCGCGCGAGACCATCATCGAACGTGGGAGCAGCCTCTGGGAGGTAGTCGCGCGGCTTGTGAAGGAGCGCGACATCGATTTGATCGCGCTTGGAACTCACGGCCGCACCGGACTGAAAAAGGCCCTCCTTGGTTCGTCTGCGGAAGAAGTGTTTAGGCGGTCGCGAGTTCCTGTACTCATGAGCGGGCCTTCCACGCGAGTGGGAGTTCACAGCGGCGGCCGCTTCCGCTGTGTTCTCTTCGCAACCGATTTCAATGCGGTTTCGTCGTCGGCCGCACCCTATGCAGTTTCCCTTGCACAGGAAAATCAGGCACAACTCATTCTCTTTCACGTCCTGCCGCTGCCGAAACCCGGGAAAGCGATCAGGCCTGGAGATCTTTCGGTAGCCGAAGCCACCCATCGACTCGAAGTCCTCATTTCGCAGGAAGCGGAACTGTGGTGTCGGCCACTTGCCCTGGTGGAACACGGCGACCCGGCAACCCGAATTCTGGCTGCCGCCAAGGAACGCGGAGCGGATCTGATCGTTCTTGGAGTCCGGGGAATGGATGCCCTGGCGAGTGTCGCGGCGCGAGTGCAAAAACATACGGCATACGATGTGCTTGCGCACGCGCCTTGTCCGGTGCTCACGGTCCGCGGCGAAACCTAACTCGATGCCTCAACGCGGCTCCTGAAAAAGGCGGAGAGTCACCATGATTGTGAAACTAAAAACTGGCTATCAAGTAGTCTCCAGCAAAGGCAAGAATCTCGGCGGGCCGTACAAAACTCTCGAAGAGGCAAAGAAACGTTTGCGCCAAGTGGAATTCTTTAAGCACCGCAAGGATTAGTTCTCAGAGAAAACCTCAGATAGGAGAACTTTGTCCCGGTTTGGTTGTGTCGATGAAGCAAGCTATCCAGACTCAGGATCGAACGTGAAGATGAGGACCTTAGCCGGCCATGGCCTTGCTGTGAACCACCGCCGATTTCTGGCCATAGAGTTTCTTCAGGCTTCGGATAATTTCTTCGGAGGATAGCTCACAAGAACCCTCCCACTTGTTTAGATCTCCGTGCCTGACGACGTCTTCCATCGAGAGAACCCCATGTGGCGCACCTTGATCGTCGACAACGGGCAGGCGTCGCACGTGGTTATTTGCTATGGTTTGCAACGCCTCGTGAATTTCGTCATCGGGCTTACACGTGAAGATTTTCTTGGTGGCAATCTCCGCGACAGTCAAATCCCCTGCCACACAGCTTCTGGTTCCCATTGCTATGCAGATATCGCGGTCAGTAACCACGCCAATCAGCTTCCCATCTCCTCCGACCACGGGCAGCAGCCCGCAATTGTTTTCCCACATGAGCTGGACCGCCGAGCCAACGTTTGTGTCCGCGCCACAACAGATTGCGGGCCGAGTCATGACGTCTCGCACTTTCATGGAACACGCTCCTGCCAAAGAATCGGTCTTCTGTCCAATGAAGTGAGCGTTAGTCCGCCCCCAGGGTTTCCAGCGCGGATCGGTTGGAGATCATGAGATTTGAGCCGTGCAAAGCGACAAGATGGTTACTCTTGAATTCGCTAAGCGTGCGCGTCACCGTTTCGCGCGTCGTGCCGATGAGCGCGGCTATCTCTTCATGGGTCAACGGCAGTCTAACTTGGGTTCCCTGATCGGTTTCCTTGCCGCCTGATGACCAGTCGAGTAGAAGCCGGGCCAATTTCTCTGGAGCGGATGCGGACAAACCGACGGTTCGTAGCTGGCTGCAAGCACCCTGGTAGAGGGAGGTCATCTGCCGCATTACTCCCTGATAGGCTTCCGGGTGGTTGGCGATGAACCGAAGAAAATCATCGCGGCGAATGTACGCCACCTGGCACGGACGAATCGTTTCCGCTGTCACTTCATATGGCTCACCGGAGAGCGCGGCCATTAAACCCAGCACTTCGCCAGGCCTCGCGATCCTCAGGATAAGAGTCTTGCCAACGCTGGAACTGATGGAGAGCTTCACCTCGCCTGCGCAGAGAACAAAGATCCCGCGCGGCTCTTGCTTCTCGAGGAAAAGCAACGCCCCTTCCGGGTAGGTCGTGGACGATCTGTACTCGTCGAAGTCCTTCAATGCGGGCGCAGTAAGCTCGCAGAAGAAACCGCTCGTCTTCAACTTGCAGGACTGGCAATGCTCATTGGGTTCAAAACCATAGGGACCTTTCATGTCAGACTCCTTCGTTCTCATTTTTTTTTATTTCTCGCCTAATCTGTTCGGCAAAGTACTTGGTGAGCGGAGAATTCGCCAATACTTCCGCACCGCTCATTCTGTGAATCTGCCTCAATAGCGCCGTTCCTCGCTCGTCCATAAACATCACCCCACGCACGTCGAGCCGGAGCTTCTTTGATCCTAAGTCGCCTCGGATTGCATCCCACGTGCGGTGACACTCCTCAACCCAAGGCCCAACGACTTTTCCTTCGAGCCGCATGGTGACTAGGCTATTTCCTGGCTCTACCGAAATTCTCAGCACACTTTAATCAATGCACTTTGTGCGCCAAGTCACACAAAGATGTGTTCTGCATCGCTTGTGTTTGTTTCGCGCAGAAAAGATTAGAGTTAGGTCTTGTGAGGTAAGACCGGCCCGGCAGTGACGCATCATACTTCTCCAAGTGACGAGACGAAATATCGTCGCCGCGCCTAAATATAGTCTTTGCGCGTTATCCGTAGCTTTTTCAACTTGGAGTTTAGCGTTGTGCGCTTGAGCCCCAATCGTTCAGCCGCTCCATGCGGTCCGCCTATCATTCCTTTAGTCTCTCGAAGCACGCGGAGGATGTGTCCGCGTTCAGCTTTTTCAAAGTTGGGATCCAGTTCACCGGCAGGCGCATCGAGGGGTTTGAGTTCGGAGAGCGGGGGGCGAAGGACAGGGCCTTGCGTCAGGATGACGGCACGTTCCATGAAGTTTTCGAGTTCTCTTACGTTGCCGGGCCAGCTCCAATTACTCAAAACCTCCATCGCTTCCGACGGTATGGTCACAATCTGCCGGTTCATCCTCCGGGAGTGCTTGTGGACAAAATAATTGACGAGGATGGGGATGTCTTCAGGACGCTCTCGAAGTGGAGGGATTTCGATGGGGAAGACCTTTAACCGGTAGTACAAGTCGCTGCGGAATTCATGGTTGGCGACCATCTTGGCGAGATTCCTGTTGGTTGCTGCGATCAACCGAACGTTCACCGGAATGGTCTTCGTGCCCCCCAACCGGTCAAACTCCTTCTCTTGAAGGGCTCGGAGGATCTTCGGCTGCAACTCCAAAGGCAAGTCTCCAATTTCGTCCAAAAATAGCGTTCCTTCATGGGCCAGTTCGAGGCGGCCAATTTTTTGGCTGATGGCCCCAGTGAACGCGCCTTTTTCATGACCGAATAATTCGCTTTCGAGCAGGCCCGCGGGAATCGCGGAGCAATTTAGCTTGACGAAGGTTCTCTCATGGCGTGGGCTCAACTCGTGGATGGCGCGTGCGATCAATTCTTTGCCGGTTCCGGTTTCTCCCAGGATCAATACGGTGGCTTCTTCGCGTGCCACCGTTTCGACCTGCTTCAAGACGCGCTTGAGCGCCCGGCTCTCTCCAATAATTTCTTCGAATCGATATTCCGTTTGCAACTCTTCTTCAAGATACCGTCGTTCTAATTCACCGCGACGCAGGGCCTCCCCATCTCGTTTCTTTTGTGTGAGGTCGCGAATGACGGCCAGAACACTATTGCTTTCCACGCCTGCAACAGGGCCGAGCATGATGTCCACCGGAAATTCAATCCCGTCTTTGCGCCGGCCGTACAACTCGAGGCCTGCACCCATGGCTCGCACACGCGGCTGGCTGGAATACACCTCTCGGCGTCTGGGATGCATGTGCCGAAACCTTTCGGGGATGAGAAGCTCGACGGTCTGGCCCATAAGTTCCGCACGGTTATATCCAAAGAATCTCTCGACTTGCGCGTTGGCTTCGGTAATTTTCCCGCTCTGGTCAGTAACGAGGATCGCGTCAGGCGAGAATTCAAACAGGGACCGCAACCTCTCCTCGCTTCTCCGCAGTGCCTCCTCAGCTTTTTTGCGGCGGCTAACGTCCCGAACGACTGCGATTGTGTACGAGTCGCCATCTGCTTGGACGGGACTAAGCATAATGTCGACGGGGAACTCGCTTCCGTCCTTACGTAGGCCGTAGAGTTCAAGCCTAGTTCCCGGCAGGCGAATATGGGGCTGAGCGGCATAATCGGCTCGATGTTTAGGATGGATGGGGCGGAATCGTTCGGGCAACAGGTCTTCGACTGGCCGCCCGATGAGCTCCCGGTGATCATAGCCGAACAGGCTCTCAGCTTGAGGGTTCACCCGGACGATCACGCCATTCTTGTCTGTCACGAAAACCGCTTCCGGAGAAAACTCAAACACTCTTTCGAAGAGCCCTTCGATGGGGGTGTCGTTTGCGGAGAGGCGCGCCTTTTCACTCACGTTGCCGCTTCCTCCGCCATTGTCGCGCTTGGGAAGCACGGGCAGAACGAGAAGTTCCGCAGGGAGGGGAGAACTCGAGACAACAATTTTGCCAAATTTACGGTCATTGGCAGTTATGGGAAGTATATCTCATTGGCGAACTCCTTGCCCCGATGGGTCAAATTTTGAAAGTGATCACGAATACGACGGCCTGTGACCTTCGTCACCGCTTACCAATCGCCCAGGAGCGAACCTAGAAGCGAGTCGGGACTCTATTATGAGTAACGAAAAGCGCGACCTATTGTCAGTACTCAAAGCAGAGTTGGAGTTTGTCGAGAAGGGTGGCTACCGTAACGCGCCCCAGGCTGCCTGGCGCCCGCAATTCATCTTTCAAGACTCCCCGACCTGCTTGAATTTCGACCCAGCTCAGCCTCCGAAGCCGTGCAGCGAGTGCATTCTGCTGCAACTCGTGCCCGAGGAGCAGCGGCGCAGGAAGGTGGCCTGCCGGTACATTCCGCTGAACGAGCAAGGGGAGACGATCGATTCGTTTTATCGGTTCGGGACTCGCGAAGACCTAGATCGGGTTTTCGGAAACTGGCTTCGCTCAACGATTCAGCGCCTCGAAAAGGTCGAGCATCCGGAGACCTCCGGCGAATCTGAAATTCATGTCCGGGCAAAAGCTGCTCCGAGCGAATAAATTCTGCACGGTGAGCTGGTGAGATTCGATGATTTCCTTATGTGCAAATCCGGCCTGCAGGATTGTGTTTGACTATCGCCAGGGTCAGTTTTTCCGGTTTCATAAAGCCCATCGCTCGGGCGAGAAACCTCCCAACACGCATTCCGTCCAACACTTTTGGTTGTGCGGCAAATGTGCTGGGAAGTACACGCTGCTCTATGCAGAAGAACGCGGTGTCCTGCTCCAGGATCGCTCTGCAATTGCCGCTCCCGCAGAAAAGTGCCGGTTCGTCGCCTCCGCGTGACACTTGGCAGCCGAAAGCGCTTACGTCGCCGGCGTTAACCTCACGTTTTGCGATGCCTTGTTCGGGGCGTCTGACAGAGAAATTTCGCTCCCGTTCGGGAAATAAGCATTCATTACATACTGGGCAAGCATTCGTTGGGTGTTGAAAAACGAGCCATTGACTGCGATGGCCGAACGCATGATCTCGGCGTAGGCTCCCGGGCGCGCGTAAAACAACGGCAGAATGACGTGGTCCAACTTTTCGTACAGAGAGGCGATTTCCACCTCGTGCAGTTCGGGGTCTTCCTCGAAACCAACCGACCAGCCTGTCACTCCTTCGAAGTGGCCTTCGATCCACCAGCCATCGCGGACGCTCAGACTCGGCACACCGTTGAGAGCAGCTTTCATGCCACTGGTTCCGGAGGCTTCGAAGGGCCGGTGCGGCGTGTTAAGCCACAAGTCCACTCCGGCAGTGAACAGTCTGGCCCATCGCATGTCGTAGTTTTCGACGTAAACCACTGGAATGCAATCGCGCAGAGCGGCTGCCGCCTCCATCACTCTGCGAATCGTAGCCTTCCCTGCTTCGTCCTTAGGATGGGCTTTGCCTGCAAAGAGGATTTGAAAAGCTCCAGACTTTTCGCGGATCTGGCGAAGGCGCTGCAAATCGGAAAACACAAGCTCGGCACGCTTGTATTCCGCCGCGCGCCGCGCAAATCCGATCGTGGCCACATTCTCGGCAAGATGTACGCCAGTCGCATCCCCAACGGCGCCGAGTAAATCCTTCTTTGCGAGCACATGCCTTTGTTGGATCTCTGCGAGGGGTATGCCGACGGCATAACGTAAGTACAAATTATCCCGGCGCCATTCGGGAATGTGACAGTCGTAAAGTTCCTGGAACGGTGCGGAAGTCCACGTCGCCGCATGCACCCCATTGGTGATGGCGTGCACGGGGTAATTTGGAAACATGCTGTGCGAGATTTCGCTATGATGCATTGCAACGCCGTTGATGTAATTCGAGCATCGCAATCCCAAAAACGTCATGTTGAGATTCCCGGATGGGCAGCATTTTGTATCTACCAAAGTCTTAACCCGGTCTTGCCCAATGACCCGGGCCGCCAGATCAAGCGAAAATTGGTCAAAAGCGGCGGGGACGGGCGTGTGAGTGGTGAAGACGCACTTTAGGCGAATGCTGTCTACATCCGCCGATGTGGCTTGCGAGAGATTTTTTCTGCCGATCTCTTCCTCGAGCAAAGCGAGAGTCAGAAGCGCGGAATGGCCTTCGTTCATGTGGAATCGGACAACACTATTGTGGCCAAGTGCGCGCAGAAGCCGGACGCCCCCAATCCCCAAAATTGCTTCCTGGCACAGGCGGTAAACTTCGTCGCCTCCGTAAAGCATATTGGTCAGTGTGCGGTCCCACGCTGAATTTTCCGGGAGATCCACATCCAGGAAATAGATAGGCACGCGATGTCCGTTGATCCCGCAAACGGTGTGGCGCCAGGCGCAAACCTTTATTTCCCGTCCTTGGAGCCAGACGGACACTATTGGTTCCAGACGCTCGAGAACCGCCTCGGGCTGCCAATGTTCAGGCTCCTCGGTTTGACGGCCCTTTTCGTCGAGACGTTGGTGGAAGTACCCCTGGCGTGGCAGCAGTGTGACGCCCACCACGGGCAATCCCATATCCGCCGCGGATCGCAACATATCTCCCGCGAGTACGCCAAGACCACCTGAGTATGTCGGCCACACCGGATCGGCGGCGATCTCCATCGAGAAGTACGCAATGCTGCTTATATTGTTGGGATAGATCACGGCATCCTTAGTCTCAACCCGGATGTTTCAGGTGTAAAGCCGGAGGCATTGCCCTCGCTCTTAAGGGATCAGCTTTTTTGGATCTCTTGCGCTGTGTGACGTTCAGCCGCGAATGGTCAGAACAGGGCATGTTGCATGCGAAACGACCTTGTGAGCTGTTGATATTGGCAGATGCGTTGCCGCTCCCGGCACGCCCTCTTCCCGCTTCACACCTAGCACGATGACATCCGATTCGCGAAGATGCGCCAATCCAAGGATCTTTTCTGCCGGCTCGCCCTGCTCGACGAAGTACTCAGGCTTGCACCAGGCGGTGGCTTCGGCCGGAACAAGTTTTTGAAGTAGCGCCTTCGATGATGTTTCGACGTCACTAGCCATCACCAGATCGCATGGCTCCAACCGGGGAATCACATGCAAAAGCACCAACCGCGCTTGAAACTCCTGCGCCATCGAAACAGCATAAGCGGCGGAAGTTTGCGTTTGTGAAGCGAAATCCGTGGCATACAGAATCTCGCGGATTTGTCCGTCTGATCCCCGCGCGAGATCGGCATGTGGCCCGACTGTCAAAACCGGGCACGTCACGGTTCGAAGAATTTCTTCGGCTACGGAGCCAAGGAGAAGCTTGCCGAATCCCGTCCGTCCTCGTGTGCCAATCACCACGAGATCGATGTTGTTTTTTTCGATGGCCGTTTGCAGGCTGGACTGTATGCCTCCCTCCTCGATCCGCACCTGAGTGGGAATTCCAGCGAAGATGTTAAGCAGTTCCTCACGGTGCCGTTGATCGCGAGCTTCTTCTGCTGCGGCATCGGCAGCCCACGTTTCGGGCGGAGTCATCGGATTCACCGCCGATGGATGCGCATGCCAGACGACCAAATTCGCCTCGTAGTGCTTTGCAATTCTCTTGACGTACGGAATCGCACCTGCGGCTGCGGCGGAAAAGTCAGTCGCATACAGGATGTTTCGGAATCCTACAGCAGTCTTAGCGGCAGCGGCTTTCATGGGTGGGCCCTCCAGACTCCATACTTAGTCGGATCGGCAGCCTGGGGCTGTGACCTGCATCACTTGTCGTCGTGATGGATTTCGCACTCTCGGGAGAGCAATGCCGTCATACTGTTATTTATCTGCAGGAAAGAACTGCCCCGCACTCTATGGTATGGGCGGCGCGAAAGTGGGCGCAAAGAGCGAGATGGGCTCCGATCCAACACCACACACCGAACCGGTCGTCGGTGCCTTTGCACTTCCAGCCACAGCCAAGACTCAGACGTTCGCGCAAGGTGTCTACTTTTTTGGAGAGTCAGAACACGGAACCAGAATCATTGCGGTGATCACGGCGGTAGGAATGGCCCTTCATTTGATCTTCCGCTTCGCGCCAATCGGCGCGCGATCGCTAGCCAATATTCCTTTGTATGTCGCGTTGGTGGTGGGCGGCTTGCCGCTCCTCGTTACCCTTGGAAGGAAGCTGTGGGCCGGCGAGTTCGGTTCCGATTTTCTAGCCGCGATTTCGATCATTACTGCGGTGCTGCTTCATGAATACCTCGTGGCTTCCATCGTCGTCCTGATGCTTTCGGGGGGCAACGCACTTGAGGGATACGCGACGCGACGGGCTTCTCGAGTGCTCGATGCACTTGCGAAGCGCATGCCGAGCGTTGCCCACCGTAAGTCCGCTGACGGAATCACAGACGTAAAGGTTGCAGATATCATCGTTGGAGACGCACTCGTTGTCCTGCCCCATGAGATCTGTCCCGTCGACGGCGTCGTCAGCGAGGGCCAAGGATCCATGAACGAGGCCTATTTGACTGGCGAGCCGTTTGAAGTGGAAAAAGCCCCCGGCGCGAGTGTTCTTTCGGGCGCTTTGAATGGCGAAGCGGCACTCACGATTCGAGCCGAAAAATTAGCTATCGATTCGCGCTATGCCCGCATCATGCGCGTCATGGAGGAGACGCAACAACGTCGGCCCCAGCTGCGGCGTCTTGGTGACATTCTAGGAGCATGGTACACACCGCTGGCGGTGGGAATTGCGATTCTCTCCTGGGCTCTAAGCGGTCAAGTGGACCGTTTTCTTGCGGTCTTGGTGATCGCAACCCCGTGTCCGCTGCTTATCGCCATACCTGTTGCCGTTATCGGCGCGATCTCGCTCTCGGCGAGACGCGGCATCATCATCAAGAACCCTGCCGTGCTCGAGCAGATCGACACTTGCCGCACTTTCATTTTCGACAAGACCGGTACGCTTACCTATGGCAAGCCGACGCTAATGCGTATTGTCTGCGCTCCGGGCTTTCAAGAGAGCGCAGTCCTGGCGGCCGCCGCAAGTCTGGAGCGTTATTCGAAGCACCCTTTGGCCACTGCCATTCTGGAAGCGGCGCAGCTCCGCAGCTGTCCATTGTCTCCTGCAACAAGGGTCAGCGAGCGGCCCGGCGAAGGAATGCTGGGAACGACAAACGGGCACGAGGTGCTTATCACAGGACGCAACAAAGTCTCCGCCGCCAAGCTGGACCTCCCACCGATCGAGCCCGGCTTGGAGTGTCTGATATTTCTCGACGGAGTGTTCGCCGCTTTATTTGGGTTCGAGGATTCTCCTCGTGCCGATAGCCGTGTCTTCGTTTCGCACCTTCTGCCTCGCCATCAGGTGACGAAAGTCATTCTCATTTCCGGCGACCGCGAACCGGAAGTTCGCTCCCTGGCAGATCAAATCGGAATAGATGTTGCCTTTGCCGCCAAGAGTCCGGAAGAAAAAGTAGAGATGGTTCGCGCAGAAACGCAACTTGCCCCGACCGTATTCGTTGGTGATGGCATCAACGATGCCCCAGCCATGCAAGCCGCGACCGTCGGTGTCGCGTTTGGCCACGAAAGCGACATCACCGCCGAAGCTGCCGATGCCGTGATTCTTGAACGTTCGCTCGAGAAGGTAGATGAGTTGATGCACATCGGAAGAAGGATGCGACGCATCGCGCTCCAAAGTGCTGTCGGTGGCATAGTTTTGAGTATTGCGGGTATGATGCTGGCGGCGTACGGCATACTTCCGCCCATCGGCGGCGCCGTGGCACAGGAGTTCATTGACCTGGCCGCGGTGCTCAACGCCGTCCGTGTCGCCGCCCCTTTCGGCACGCTGCGTGATTTTTGATTACGCATGCACTTCTGCGATACGCTGCACATGGACGAGACCAAACGCAGTAATTCCCAACGAACTTCCGGCACAGTGCCAATGACCGAGCCTTCTCAGATTACCGGCCATTCCCCAATGATGAGCTTTTTCTCGCCCGTTTCCGTCGTTCTGATCGGAGCCACCGACCGCGAAGGCAGCGTCGGCTGCACAGTCCTTCGAAATCTCTTGCAAGTTGGACACACGGGCCGAGTCTTCGCCGTGAATCCCCGGCGTGCGGAAATTCTCGGCTTGCCGTGCTTCCCGTCCATCGGCGTCCTCCCGGAGGTCGCTGAATTGGCTGTGGTCGTAACCCCGGCAGCCACCGTGCCAGGAATCGTTGCCGAGTGCGTGACAGCCGGCGTCAAAGCCGTTGTAGTGATCTCCGCGGGCTTCAAGGAGATGGGCGCCGATGGCGCCGCGCTCGAACGAGACATTCAAGCCGAACTTCGCAAAGGCGTGACCCGCCTGATCGGCCCCAACTGTCTAGGCTTGATGAATCCTTGGCTCGGCCTCAATGCCACCTTCGCGCACGACATCGCGCGCCCCGGCAGCGTCGCTTTTCTCAGCCAGAGCGGCGCCCTCCTCACCGCGATTCTCGACTGGAGTCTCTCCGAGCACGTGGGTTTCAGCGCCATCGTCTCCACCGGCTCCATGCTCGACGTCGGCTGGGGCGATCTGCTCTCCTTCTTCGGCGAGGACGAGAAAACCGAAAGCATTCTTCTCTACATGGAATCCATCGGCGACGCCCGCGCGTTTCTCTCTGCCGCCCGCGAAGTTTCTTTCAGCAAACCGATCATCGTCATCAAAGCTGGCCGCTCGGAAGCCGCCTCAAAAGCCGCCGCCTCTCACACCGGCGCCATGACCGGTAGCGATGAAGTTTACGACGCAGCCTTCCGCCGCTGCGGCGTCCTGCGCGTCGATCGAATCTCCGACCTGTTTCACATGGCCGACGTCCTCGGCAAACAGCCTCGCCCCCGTGGCCCCAGGCTCGCCATCCTCACCAACGCCGGAGGCCCCGGAGTTCTCGCCACCGACACTCTGATGGCGCTAGGCGGGGATCTCGCCGCGCTTTCCGAAGCCTCCCACCGGGCTCTCGACGCCTTTCTCCCGCCTCACTGGAGCCATGCCAATCCCATCGACATCCTCGGCGATGCCGACCCCGAGCGTTACGCCCGTGCTTCCGAAATCGCAATCCAGGATCCAAACACGGACGGCTTGCTCACCATTCTCGCTCCTCAGGGAATGACGGACCCCGCGCAAGTCGCCGAAGGACTGAAAGTCCACGCCAAGGCTCATGGCAAGCCGCTGCTGGCCAGTTGGATGGGTGGAAAGGCCGTCGAGGACGGCATCAAGATTCTCAACGCCGCTGGAATTCCTACATTCTCCTATCCCGATTCCGCGGTGCGCGCCTTCCGCTCCATGTGGAACTACTCCTACAATCTTCGTGGATTGTACGAGACGCCTTTTTCCGCCGACGATCCCGCCGTCTTAAACGACCGAAAACAGAAAGCCCGCCGCCTCATCGAATCCGCCGCAAAATTCGGAAGGACTCTCCTCACCGAGCTCGAATCCAAAGAAATTCTCAAACTCTATGGCATCCCCACGGTTCCAACTTTGCTTGCGAAAAGTGGAGACGAAGCAGCTGAAAAAGCCAGAGAAATCGGCTTCCCCGTCGTCCTCAAGCTCCACTCCGAAACCGTCACCCACAAGACCGACGTAGGAGGGGTGCAACTAAATTTGGAAAATGACCAGCTAGTGCGCGAAGCCTATCGCGCCATCGAATCTTCCGTCGTCGCCAAATCCGGCAGCAGCGCGTTCCTCGGCGTAACCGTTCAGCCCATGATCCGCGCCCAAGGCTACGAGTTGATTCTTGGCAGCTCCATCGACGCCCAGTTCGGCCCAGTAATTCTCTTCGGCTCCGGCGGCCAGCTCGTCGAGGTCTATCGCGATCGCGCCCTGGCTCTTCCTCCGCTCAATTCCACTCTAGCCGCGCGCCTCATGGAGCAAACCAAAATCCTAAAAGCCCTCCGCGGCGTACGCGGCCGCAAACCCGTCGACCTGCCCGCGCTCGAAACCTTGTTAGTCCGTTTCAGCGAGCTCGTCGTCGAGCAGCCCCGCCTCCGCGAAATCGATATCAATCCCGTGCTTGCATCGCCCGAGCAGTTGCTTGCGCTCGATGCCCGCATGGTCCTCTTTGCCAGCGACGTGCTGGACGCGCAGCTCCCGCGCCCCGCCATCCGCCCCTACCCCTCGCAATACATCTCACGCTTGCAAATGAAAGACGCCAGCGAAGTCACCATCCGCCCCATTCGCCCCGAAGACGAACCCCTCCTGGTCGCCTTTCACGGCACGCTCTCCGACAGCTCCGTCTACTTACGCTATTTTCAAGTCCAAAAACTCGATTCCCGCGTCTCCCACGAGCGCCTCATCCGCAAGTGTTGTGTGGACTACGACCGTGAAATCGCGCTGGTCGCTGATCATGCCATTCCGCAGACAAGCGCCCACGAAATTCTTGCCGTCGCCCGCTTGACCAGACAACTGGGCCGCGAAGAAGCCGAACTCGGCGTCTTAGTCACGGACCATTACCAAGGAGCCGGCCTCGGCCGCGAACTGGTCGCCCGCCTCATCCAAATCGCCCGCGCCGAAAAAATCCACACCATCGTCGCCCACATCCTCCCCGAAAACCTCCCCATGCTAGCCCTCGCCCGTCGCTTCCATTTCGACTCCGTCCCCGCCGCCGACCCAGGTTCCCACACTGCCATCCTCCATCTCGGCTGACCCGCCTCAGTAACCTAAAAATGTCACTGCGTGGCCAGTGCTGCGGCTCGATACGACTGCTCACTAACAATATGGAACCGTAAGCTGATGACTCCTTTCTCTTGAATCCCTAATTTCGAGCCTTGGAAGTACGTTTGAACCCCGGCCTGCAAGCAAAGCTCGCCCGCCTTGCCACCCAACAGGGCCGCGATAGCGAGTCGCTGGCGGTCGAAGCCGCGGATGGCCGACCCTTGATTCCGTAGAAGCATTTTGGGTGGCCCATCCTTGCGGGTTTCACAAGGGTGGCTCTGGCAAGAATTACTCCCACTCGCTAAGCACTGTAATTCGCCACAACTTGCGTCACTTTTCCATTCGCTGACAGCTTCATGAACTCCGCCACTTGTGTCCCGTTCTGATTCTTGTAGCAGAGCACCACGCTATTCACGCCCCGCAGCACATCCTCAAGACCAAACTGCAGTCCCGGGTACGCTTCCAACCCTCTCTGAAAATAAGCCTGCAAGTTCGCCTTTCCCACCACCTTGCCATCCGGCTTCCCCAAAAGCCGCGCCGCCACCGGCGACCTCAACTCCACGCCCTCCTCATAATGCGTCATGATCAACTCCAGGTCATGCGCATTCCAGGCCGCGACCCAATGATTAGCCAGCTTCCAAGCCTCGTCTTTCGTCACCATCATTCCCCTCCACTCACTACTCACTATTCATTGCCCACTATTCTTCCCACTTTTCCACACATTTCCACAGCCGTATCAAACCAATTACTCCCCCGCCAACTCCTTTTTATCTCGCAACTTCCGCCGCCCTCATTCGAATCCGCGCCCGCCGTTCGAATGACCTTGCAGTAATTCAATAAAAGAAGTTGACAATTCGCCAACACCCTGATACCATTCCCTATGCTTCGCCTTTACCCCGAAAATTGCCGAAGGGCACACTCTCCCCATCCGCGCCTCGAACATAGGCTGATCGCGCATTCTCCCGCCCCTTCCCCAACCTTCGAACCTTTCAGCTTTCAAACCTGCCAACATTCCTCCTGCACTGGCGCGGAGAAAATCATCCTCGTAAGTCCTGTCCCTGCCACTCTTACCAGACCTCTGCAACTGATTGAAAAAACAGCCACTTTAAGTCCTGCATCTGCCGCTCTTGCGAGCCCCGTCAACCATAACTCCTTTGCTTGCCACTCTTACAAAAAACACCGGGGAGTGACGGCACATCTTTTAGGCGAAAGAGCTTCGCGTTTACCTGCGGACCACACGGATCACGATTCAGGGAGCACGGCCCACAACCTACATCCGCTACTCGCCGCAGAGCAATCGCCACTCGCCACTATCTCCCCCACAATCAACACTTACAAAACTGATACAAAACAAACAACTTTAACTCTCTTTAGAATGAACACTTATGCAAAAACCCAGGGGGGAGGCCAATGCTCGCGTTTGCCTGCACGATGCTTGGCGTTGTGACTCATTTCACACACACAAGTGTTGCATCACACAGATTTACGTTCGACTGCTAACAACAATACTCCCGAGTATCGATCATGCGAGCATCAAGTTCTGGACGGGGGATATCCCACGTGGAACAACGCGAACGGTCTCCCATCAACCGTCAGGTCATGTGCGAGTCTGCTTCCAATATGGTCTGGAATGATTCATCTGGTATCAAAATGACATAGATGCGGCAATACTGTGCCGGACCAGAACTGTATCTTAATTGTTTTCATGGAATTCACCTGTCACACGAGCGTGTGACGAGTGTCACAGACGTGGAATCAACCTTGCTTTAGCCTCAGGCTACGCAAGTGTCAGGGTCTCGGTGGTTCGAGTGGAGGGGTGATGATGGGTGTTCAACGGCAGAAGCCCAAGATTCTGTATTTTGTCGGTATCTCGTTCCTACTTGCCGCTGCGGTGGCAGCGTTTGGGGGACCGCCTCAGAAAAACTCTTCAAACGGCAAGTCGGATCAAAAACCCTACTCGCGCCCGACGGATCCCTCTCTTTACGTAGGCGCTGAGACTTGCAAGACCTGCCATGCGGACATGCCGACGAAGGATTTCTTCAAGAACTTTGAAGATACCCCGCACTATGTGACGACCATGGATACGAAGAAAGGCCCGGAGTGGCATGGTTGCGAAGCTTGCCACGGGCCAGGGAAAGCTCACGTCGAGGGCGGAGGAGATAAGACCAAGATTTTTACGTTCAAAGGCGCCTCTGCGCAGGAGATCAGCGCCCGTTGCCTCGATTGCCATCAGTATGGGGAAGAGCACAGCAATTATGCACGCTCTGTCCACCTCCAGAACGGGGTGGCCTGCATCGACTGCCACGACCCCCACCATGCAAAAGAGAGCCAGTTTTTGTTGAAAGAGAAGCAGCCAACACTCTGCTACGGCTGCCACCTGGATAAGAAGCAGCAGTTCAATCGGCCCTTCCATCACCGCGTGAACGAAGGCTTGGTGAAGTGCACCGATTGCCATAATCCGCATGGCGGATTTCAGACCCGCCAATTGCGAGCGACAGGGACGCAAGACCTGGTTTGCTTCAAGTGCCACACGGACAAAGCCGGCCCGTTTGTGTACGAACATGCAACCGTCAAGATCGAAGGCTGCACCGCATGCCATATGCCTCATGGCTCTTCCAATCCGCGCCTGTTGAAGCGCGCCCAGGTGAACCTGCTGTGCTTGGAATGCCATGCTTTCTCAGCCGATGCCGGCGCTCCTGCCACACCTACATTCCACAACCAGGCGCAGAAGTATCAAGCGTGCACGATGTGCCACACGGCCATTCATGGTTCCAACAGCAACAAGTTTTTCTTCACTCCGTGAGGGAGAGCCGACATGCGAGGAGTCCATCAGGTATCAAGAGTCCTTATGAAGACCCGGATGATAGTCGTAAGCTTGCTAATCTTCAGCGCACTGCTTTTCGGCTGGGTGCCCCGAGCGGGTGCGCAGCAGGACGAGGAGCAAAAGGGCGTCGACCAGGGAAATTACAATATCAAGCAGTCGATCGAATTTGGCGGGCGATTCACCAGCATCTCTGGAGACACGCAGGCGTACGACACCTTTGTGAATTTACAGCAAGGGGCGCGCCTCCTGGGATTCACTACCGAGATGAAGTCACTCGATCACCATGCGACCCTATTTGATCGGTTCTACTTCAGCAATTTTGGTTACGGCGGTGATCCCAACCAGGTATCGCGGCTCCGGGTGGCCAAAAACACTTGGTACAAGTTGGACGCGCTCTTCCGAAAGGACGAAAACTTTTGGAATTACTCTCTGCTGGCCAATCCATTGAACCCGACCACACCGTTTGCCAACGGACCGGCCGGTTTCGGCGGCACGGTTTGCACAGCGTGCGTACTCAACTTCTCGCCGCATAACATGAACACGCGGCGCAAGATGGGCGATTACAACCTGATCATTCGCCCGGAATCCGCGGTACGCTTTCGCATGGGGTATTCGAGAAATATCGTTCAAGGCCCCGCTTTCACCACGATTCACCAAGGCACTGAACAGTTTCTCTTGGCCGACGTTAAGACCACGGTAAACGCCTACCGTTTGGGCATAGATATCAAGCTTCTCCCTAGAACCAACATCAGCTACGACCAGGTGTGGACCTACTACAAAGGCGACACGGGCATTGGCGATTTCGCCCAGCCTTTCCAAGTCAATCCCACGCAGAACGTGGACATAGGTGTTTCCTTGAATGCCGGGGCGAGTCAGCCTTGCGCAGGCACGTTTCTGGCTTCGGGGCTTGTGAATCCCACCTGCAGCGCCTATTTCAACGGCTACCTGGATCACGGGCGCACGCGCACGAATACACCGACCGAGCAGCTCACCGTGCAGTCGAATTACTGGCAGAATTGGGACCTCACGGCGCGGATCAGTTACTCCAGCGGGGACACCAATGTGTTCGGGTACAACCAGACACTCTTCGGCCGCGAATCGCGGACCAATCTTCGCAACCAGCTCAACACAGGGCCAGTATTTGGACGCCGCGTGGCAGCCGTTGGAGATTTCGGCGCGACCTGGCACATCACCGAAAAGCTAAGCTTCAATGAAACTTTCCACTACTCAAACTGGCACAATCCAGCCGAATTCGACGCTTCCAGTTGCTCGTTTTTTAGTGCCAACCTGAATACGTCGGCGAATTTCTTCACGACCACCGCGTCGGTTCCGCTTACCTGCGCACCGCCGCTCGGTTCAGTCGCTGGAACGATAGTTCACAGCACGAACTCGCCGGCAGACGTCTCCTTGGTCACTGACAGCAACTTCCTGAAACAAGAAGAGAAAACCAATCTAGCCGAAATCGACTACCGCTTTTCCCGTAAGGTTGGTGTGCGGATCGGATTCCGCTACCGGAACCGCTACATTTCCGACAATTTCTACGAAGCTCTGAACCAGATCTTCTATCCCGGACCAACCGCCACGACTGCCGCGAGAGGCGCTTGCGCTCGGGTGAATACCGCACTGCCGGTATCGCAAGCAAACCTTCCCGCCGACTGCACGCTGAACGCAGATACCTCCATCTCATTTGTCTCGAACACAGGATTCACTCCCGCAGAAGCGGCTGTTCCGACGATCAATGAATACTCCGGCTTGTTCGGCATCTGGGCTCGGCCAAATCAAAAGTGGAAGATCAGTTTTGATATGGAGCTCATGAGCGCAGACGGAACGTTTACCCGCATCAGCCCCAAGCAGTCGCAAGAATACCGCGTCCGCACAAAATACGATGTGACCAACTGGCTGAATCTCGACGGTAACATATTGATTTGGGAAGGGCGTAACAACCAGTTCCAACAAGGAGACTTGCAACACAATCGCAGCTACGGCGTGTCGGCCATTCTCCAGCCCAATGAAAAATTTGGAATGGAAATTGGATACGACTACGACGATGTCTTCTCGCAAGTCTTGATCTGCTATATCAGCGTCGCTGCCGGTCAGAACGGCCCGGGCATTCAAGCGTGCCCAAACGTCGCGGGGTTGGTCCAACAACTTTCGACCTATACGAACAAATCCAGCTACGGTTTTTTTGACGTTTCCTTTAGGCCGGTTCACCGGTTCACCCTGCATTTGGGCGCCAACCTTACTGGCACTAGCGGCTCTCAATTGCGCCTCGATCCTCAGGCGCTTATCCCTAATCAAGTGACGGGCCCGCTCAATTCCAAATGGCTCCATCCGTACGGAGGGTTTGAGTACAAGTTCGCGAAGCAGTGGACCGGAAAGTTTTTCTGGGATTATTACGGCTACCATGAAGACCCCACCTTTGGCACCAGCACGATCGCCGCACAAGACTTATTCTCGCCCCGAAATTTCCGGGGAAACTTGGTCACGCTTTCTGTGAGATATGCATTTTGAAATGTGGTAGCGTCGTAGGGGAAATCACGCGCCAAGATGCAGGAAGCGAGCGCGCCGGAGGGCAGAGTGATCGTCAATAGAACCAATCGGCTGATGTTGGGCGCCGCGGCAATCGGATTAGTTTTGTTTTTCTGTTTGCCTGCCAGCGCGGAAGAAACAGGCGAAAGTCTTTTCAAGGCCAAATGCGCGATGTGTCATGGAGCCGATGGCGCTGGCCAAACGCCCATGGGGAAGGCCCTTAAGATTCCCGATCTGCATTCCGAGGTCGTTCAAAAGCGGAGCGACGCCGAGCTCACCGAGATCATCACCAAGGGCAAGAACAAAATGCCCGCTTACGACACTAAGTTGAACAAAGAACAGATCACCAAACTGGTTGCTTGTATCCGAGATCTGGCAAAGAAGCACTAATTTTCCGCGCAGGGCGCGGGTTTTCGAAAACAGAATTTGTTTTTCCCATGGCGAACGAAGACTCCCATAAGGCTCGGCCTGCAAGACGCCGCCTCGTCGAAGTCCTCCTAGGCGGAGGAGTATTTGCTTCTGTCGTCTCCTTCATTTACCCAGTCCTGAAATATCTGGCGCCGCCCGCTGTTCCTGATCTAGGCCAGGATGACGTTGTCGCGTGCCAGGTTGGAGATCTGAAACCGAATGGTTCAAAGGTCTTTCGGTTTGGGAGTCGCCCCGCGTTATTGCTCCTCACCGCGGAGGGCGAATACCACGCAGTGTCCGCGGTTTGCACTCATCTTGGATGCACGGTTCAGTACCGGAACGACATGCATGTCATCTGGTGCGCTTGCCACAATGGGACCTATGGACTTGACGGGCGAAACATCTCTGGTCCGCCGCCGCGGCCGCTTGAAAACTTCCAAGTGAATGTTCGCGGCAACGAAATCGTCGTGAGCCGCAAGCGGGGAGCCTGAGGTGAAGATCATCAAGCAGGTGCGCAACTGGATTGATGAGCGCTTCGGCTGGACAAAACTAACCGAGCCTCTGCGTCATAAGACCGTCCCCATTCACAAGCTCTCTTACTGGTATTTCCTGGGAGGGATCACACTTTTCCTTTTCGGGATCCAAGTCTGCACCGGGGTCCTGCTGCTCTTGTATTACCGGCCCAGTGCGAACGAAGCGTTCGAGAGTGTGCAGTACATCATGACGCGCGTGCAGTTCGGGTGGCTGGTGCGATCCATCCATTCCTGGGCCGCGAATCTCATGATATTCACCGCTTTTCTGCATATGTTCAGCGTCCTATTCCTGCGCGCCTACCGGAAGCCCCGGGAGCTAACCTGGGTGAGCGGCATGATCCTACTGTTTCTGGTTCTGGGATTCGGGTTCAGCGGCTACCTGCTACCGTGGAATACGCTGGCCTTTTTTGCCACCAAAGTCGGAACGGAAATCACAGGGCAAGTGCCGTTGGTCGGCCATACGATGATGGTTCTCATGCGGGGCGGTGAAGAGGTGACCGGCGCGACACTCACGCGATTTTTCGGAGTTCACGTCGCCGTCCTGCCAGGGCTTACGGCGTTTCTGATTCTGATTCATCTGGCGCTGGTCCAAAAATTTGGGATGAGCCTCCCTCCGAGCGTAGAAGCCACTAGCAAAGTCAATCCTGCTGTTGTTCGGGACATGAAGTTTCTGCCGAATTTCTTGCTTCGAGAATTCATGGCGTGGTACATCGCGCTTGGGGTACTTGGTGCGCTCGCAGCGTTGTTGCCGTGGGAGCTGGGAACCAAGGCGGATCCCTTTGGCGCGGCACCGGCGGGGATTCGCCCGGAGTGGTATTTCATGTTCATGTTTCAGACATTGAAGCTCATTCCGTCGAAGATCTTGCATGTTGATGGTGAACTACTGGGAATTGGGGCATTCGGCTTGGCTGGGGCCATTTGGGTATTGCTGCCGTTTCTCGAAGGGCGGCGAGAGAAGCGCGGCGGGATGCTGATCCGGGGAGCGGGTGTGTTTGCCCTGTGCTACATCGTGGCGATGACCACTTATGGCTACCTTGCAAAATAGCGGCCTTTGGCGGGTCCTGGTGATGACACTGGCAGTGTGCGCGCTCGCGTGCGGAAGTCACGCTCAGGCAGCCAATACCTGCCTGGACTGCCACAGCGCGCTCGATCCACCACTTCACGTGACCGAGGCGCAATTCTCGCAGGATATACATGCGCAAAAGGGACTAACTTGCGCGAGTTGCCACGGAGGCGATCCGACAAAAGCCGACATGGACGCCATGAGCAAAGCGGCGGGATTCCGCGGAAAGATTGAGCGCAGTCAAATTCCGGCGCTCTGCGGACGTTGCCATTCCGATGGGAACTTCATGCGACAGTACAATCCCGGGTTGCGGACCGATCAGTTCAGCCAGTTCCAAACCAGCGTGCACGGGAAATTGTTCGCCAAAGGCGATACGAAAGTTGCCGTTTGCATCGACTGCCACGGAGTGCACGACTTGCGCCCCGCGAGCGACTCGCGTTCCAAGGTATACCCATTAAACGTCGCGCAGACCTGTGCGCGCTGCCATGGGGACGCCGCCTATATGAAACCATACGGCATTCCCACGGATCAGTTTGCAAAGTACGGCACTAGCGTGCACCACGAGGCCATGGCGGTTCGCGGCGATCTGAGCGCTCCCACCTGCACGACTTGCCATGGAAATCATGGGGCGGCTCCTCCCGGCGTGGACTCGGTGAAGAATGTTTGCTCCAATTGCCACGTATTTCAGGCGCAAATGTATGAGAAGAGCTCCCACAAGACCGTGTTTCAATCCGCGGGGCTTCCAGGATGCGTGGTGTGCCACAGCAATCATGGAATCACACATCCTACGGACGCAAAACTCGGTACGGGTGCCGAGGGGGTGTGCATGCAATGTCATTCTCCGGGCGATGATTGTGATCGGGCGCGGATAAGTTTGCTCGCGAGCTTGACTCAATTGGATGAGTCCATAAAAACTGCGGATCGAGTGATCGGGGTCGCCGAATCTTCGGGTATGGAAGTCAGCGAGGCACGCCTGCAGCAGGATCAAGCGCGCGATTCCCTGACCAAAGCGCGCGTGACCATTCACAGCTTTCAGCCCAAACTCATTGACCAGGATATTCAAGCCGGACTGAAAATCGCAGCCAAGGATTTGCAAGCGGGAAAGGATGCACTTTCCGAGCGGAATTATCGTAGAAAGGGACTGGGAATTACAGTAATGTTTATCTTGGTCACGCTAATCGGATTGTTTCTATATATCCGGCAGATTGAACGCAAGCCGGCGAGTGGCTGAAGCCAAGCCAGGGCGTTGCGGCAAAATCTAATGTCCGGCGGTGACGTCGGGTTTGGAATCGAGATAGAGTTTATGGAAGAGCGATATTGGCTCTGATTAGTTCAACCCGCACCAAATGCACATCAGGAGGAACACATGAAGAAAAGTATGAATTGGATCACGGCCATCACAACGTGCGT
>JBGPLB010000043.1:0-27483 GCA_041486245.1 Candidatus Acidiferrum sp. | reverse complement strand
TTCGCGTGAGGCGGCGCGTGTCGTGCTCACACGTGAGCAGCCGGCCTTCGCGATCGCGGAAATTGCCGTTGCTGTAGTTCGATGGGCTGCGGTAGACGCTGACCTCCCCAGTATCCTCGAGCCATCGCAGGATTCGGTTGTTGGGGATGTCGCTGAAAAGCAAGTACCGGCCGTCGCCAAACCAGACGGGACCTTCCGCCCAGCGCGTGCCCGTGTATAAGCGCTCGACCGCGGCATTGTTAACCTTGTATTTTGCGAAGCGAGGGTCAACAACTTCCACCGCGGGATCGGGATAGAGAACCGGATTATTCTTTTGTTGTTCGCCGGCAAACGTCAACGGTTTGAACGCCAATACTGTCGCGGCGCTGCCCGCTACGTTCATGAACGTGCGTCTGTGCATCGGTCTTCTCCGGCGGGAACTCCGCCCGACGAACCTTATCACGGCTAGTTCTGTCGTGGCATCACCGTTTCCGGCGCCGCTGTGCTGAATGCTCGCCGATTGTTTGGTTGTACCTATTTATGTTGGATTTAGGTGATGACGGCGAGAATTGTGCCCTCCCCCGAGAGATGTGCGCGGGCTTGGGCCAGGATGCAGTATGCTTCGGAGCCGTGACGAGTTGAGTTTCCCTAGATGTGCGGAGGCGCGGTGAATTACTCGGCCCTCTTTCGATCCGCCCTCGTGGCGCTGCTTAGGAACAAGATGCGAAGCGTGCTTACGGTGCTCGGGATCACCATCGGGATCGCGGCAGTGATCTGTGTGGTCGCAATTGGAAATGCCGGGCAGGCACGCGTGGAGCAGCAACTGAATAACCTTGGCGACAACTTCGTGTGGATTGAAGCGGGAGGGCGCGCGGTCAACGGAGTACGGACGGGAACTCACGATACTAAAACGCTGGTTTATGCGGACGCGGTCGCCGTAAAGAACCAGGTGTCGCTGATTAGGAGCGTATCCCCGAATGTGGATGATCCGGTACAAGTGATCTATGGCAATCAGAATTGGCACACATCGTACCGCGGGGTTTCGCCCGAATACTTTGAAATAAAACGCTGGTACATGGAGCAGGGCGCCGCATTTTCGCAGGACGACGTGGACCGGGCCGCGGACGTTTGCGTGCTGGGTCGCACCGTCAGGGATCAGTTGTTCGGTGCCGAGGACCCAGTAGGGAGAGTAATTCGAGTAAATAGCCTCCCATGCAAGGTAGTGGCAACGATGCAGCCGAAGGGACTATCGCTCTCCGGGCAAGATCAAGACGATACGATCATCATCCCCTTTACCACGGCACAGAAAAAACTGAAGGGCATCACCTGGCTTGACGACATTCTCTGCTCCGCGGTGTCGCAAGACTCCGTGAAAATGGCTGGGCAGGAAGCGACAGCGGTGTTGCGGGACCGCCATCACTTGCGTCCTGAAGAGGAGGATGACTTCAACATTCGCAACCCCGAAGACATCATCCAGGCGCAACTCGACGCCAGCAAGACCCTCACGATTTTGCTGATCGCCATCGCGTCAGTTTCTTTGATTGTCGGGGGCATCGGCATCATGAACGTGATGCTGGTTTCTGTAACCGAGCGGACGCGCGAGATCGGAGTACGAGTGGCGGTGGGAGCCACCGAAGAAGCCATCCAGCTCCAGTTCCTTGGAGAATCCATCATGCTGAGCCTCGTGGGAGGCGCTGCGGGGGTGCTCTTCGGGGTTTTTGGATCCTATATGGTTGGACGGACGTTGGGTTGGCCGATGAAAATGTCGCCTGAATCGATTGTGGTTGCGGCCGTGTTCTCAGTGGCGGTGGGCGTGTTTTTTGGATATTACCCGGCGCGGAAGGCTTCTCTGCTCGATCCCATTGAAGCGCTTCGGTACGAATGAAACATCCTCCAAATCTTAATTCCAGGGACGATAGATGAAGGTAAAAGGACGTTGGTTGATCTTGGCGGGACTCTTGGTGGCTGCTGGACTATTTGCGGCGTTCGGACTGAACCGCAGCGCACAAGTGCAAAATTTCACCGCGAAAATGGAACGTGGCGAGATCGACGACGTGGTGGAAGCGACCGGAACTATCAACGCGGTAATCACCGTTCAAGTGGGATCGCAAGTTTCGGGTTCGATTGCCAGACTGAATGCGGATTTCAATTCGCGCGTGCGTAAGGGCGATGTCGTGGCACTGATCGATCCCGCGCTGTTCAAAGGAGCGCTGCTGCAGGCGACCGCGGATTTAGAAAACGCTCGAGCCAATCTCGTTGCTGCGCGCGCCAACCTCGAAAAAGCAAAGGCGGGATTGTTTCAGACCAAGGCGGATTACGATCGCGCGGTCCAGTTGACCAAAGACGGCGTGATGAGCCAGCAGCAGCTGGACCTGGCGAAATCCAACTACCAGGCAGCGAATGCGACCGTGGGTGGAGCGGAGGCAAATATCACGCAGGCGCAGGCGCAGGTCAGCCAAAAGCAAGCGGCGGTCGCCGTGGCGCAAACGAATTTGGATTATACGGTGATTAGATCGCCGATCGACGGTACCGTTGTCGCTCGGAATGTGGACGTCGGTCAAACCGTCGCGGCTTCCTTGCAAGCGCCGACGATTTTTACGATCGCGCAAGATCTCAAGAAAATGTGGGTCTATGCCAAGACGGATGAGTCGGATGTCGGCAACATCAAGATCGGCAAGCCAGTTACATTCAAGGTCGACGCGTTCCCAAAAGATACGTTTCACGGTGTGGTGAGCCAGGTGCGGATGAACGCGACGACAGTGCAAAGCGTCGTCACCTACGACACGATCATCGAATTCGCGAACCCGGAGTTAAAGCTGTTCCCGGGGATGACAGCGTACGTAACCATCCCCGTTGACAGCGTGAAGAACGCATTGAAATTGCCCAACACCGCGTTGCGGTATAAACCTCCGATGACCCCGGAGGAGGTTTTGGCGATTTACAAACAGCACGGGATCGAGGGGGTCGAGCGAAAAGTAGCCACCGAGGAGCCGGGCGGGACTGGCAGCGGAGCGCAAGCTGCTGCAGCCGCTTTGAATCCACCGCGCGTACCCAAGGCGGATACGGCCGTGGTCTGGAAACTCCGCGCAGATAACACCATGGAGCCGGTGAAGGTCTCGCTGGGAATCACAGACCATGCGTACACGGAAGTGCGCGCGCTAGTCAAAGGAGAGCTGAAAGAGGGCGACGAAGTGATTATTCGGTCCGTTACGGCGAAGTCACAGGCTCCAGGCGGAATACGGCGATAGGCATTCCTGGTTCGAAGCGACTCCAAGGAATCGATGGCTGCGAGTAACCAAGTTCAACAGATGGCCAGCGGCGCACCGGCGAGCGCGGTGATACGCGTCGAAGATTTGCACAAATACTATGAACTTGGCGAAACACGAGTGCACGCGCTTCGCGGCGTCAGCCTGGATATTGGACGCGCGGAATTCGTCGCCATCATGGGGGCGAGCGGAAGCGGCAAGTCAACCTTCATGAACATCCTCGGGTGTCTCGACCGTCCCAGCTCGGGACGATATCTGCTCGAAGGGACTGATGTTTCGAAGCACGACAAGAGAGCGCTCGCGCTGATTCGAAATCAGAAAATCGGATTTGTATTTCAGGGGTTCAACTTGCTGGCCCGAACGACAGCGCTGGAAAACACTGAGCTACCCACGCTCTATACGAAAATCGACAAAGTGGAACGGGAAAAGCGATCCACCGAGGCTTTGGCGCTGGTCGGGCTCGCGGAGCGGGCGCAGCATTTTCCTTCGCAGATGTCTGGATGGCAGCAGCAACGAGTAGCAATCGCCCGCGCGTTGGTGAACCGGCCATCCATATTGCTGGCGGATGAGCCGACGGGCAATCTGGATAGCCGGACATCCGTCGAGATTATGGAGATTTTTCAGAACTTGAACGACAAAGGGCTGACGATTGTTCTAGTGACTCACGAACACGACATCGCACAGTTCGCAAAACGGGTCCTTGTCTTCCGCGACGGAAAAATTCGCAAAGACGACCCTGTACTCAATCGGCCCAGGGCGACTCAAGTGCTCCAGAGCTTGCCAACGCTGGAGGATTAAAAGGAATCGAGCTGGGATTAGTATTTAAGGAGATAGAGCAGAAACTAGCGCTGACTATTGGTCAGGGAGTTTTTCTTCGAGTTCAGTGGCCAGCTTGCGGACATCGGTCGTTTCGCTGAAGCTCTGAACCTGCTGCGTTGCGGATCTCACATCGACACCTGCGTGTTGACAGAGTTTTTGCAGCATCTGCAGCATCATCGTGAGCTCCTGCTCCGCAAGCATACCCACCTGAAGATCCAGATGTGCGCGCCTCTCCGCCTGGCGAGACATGCGATTTTGACTGATCAGCACGAAGATGGTGAGGAAAACGCTTTCCGAAGAAACAAAGAGCGCCAAAATGCCGAATGGGAAAGGGTCGAACGCTTTCAAGTGGGGAATCACGTTGAGATTCAACACGCTCCAGGCGGCCACTAAAATTACGTGCAAGAGCAGGAATTTGGGACTCCCGATGAATCTTACGATGGCATCGCTTTCGCGCTCGGTGCGCGTCCGGCGATCTAAAGCTTCCTCTTCCAGCTTGGCAATGGCGGCAATATTGAATTGCGTGGGATTTTTGGCGATTTGGTCGGCGAGTGTTTTATCCATGAAGCTCCGGCTCATCCAATTGGGTTCGACATCCATCCACTCGATCTGCGAGTGACGGAGTGCTCTGTAATCTACTTGGGATTAGCAGCGCTAGTTTGTGTTGGAACCTCAGTGTCCGCCGGATAGATAATGATCTCGACGGTGCCCCAGCCGGAATCCGGAGTATCGGACTTCCCTTTGCCCCGCCCTAGAGTTTTGAGTTGCGAATCGTCGAAGGTGAAATTGCCAACGAGGTAGTCACGCACCACCATGGCGCGAGCTTGCGTGAGCACCAGGTCCTTTTGCGCATCACCGGTCGTGCCGGATGAAACTACGACAACCGCGACGCCAAACTCCGTGTCGGCGAGAAACTCACCCGCCGCTCGCAACGATTTCTGGTTCTTTGGTTTGGCGGTGTCCAGCTTGTCGAAGAGCTGCTTCGAGTCAAAAGTGAACGTTTTCAGAGGCGCGGTCCCGGGAAGCTCGGGGATTTCGTTTTTCACAAGATCGGCGGAGTTTTCATAACCGCGCTTCTTGTAATACCCGCGGAGTAGAAAATTTGTCTTCATCGCCTCCATGTTTTCCTGGAAGGCGGTCACTCCTGCTTGGGCGTGGTTAACGGTGTCACGCAAACCGGCGGTGGTCTCATCCAGTTGGGTATACACCTTCTTATCATTCACAAGGGCCCCGATGGTTCCTTGACCCTGATTGATCTTGCCGCTGATGGAGCCAAGGTTTGCCGTGACCACCGTGACGTTGTTCAAGGCTTGCTGACTGCTGTCCAGAATGCCGTCGGCTTTCTTCATGAGGTCGGCGATCACCAGCGGCGGCTGGCTGTTGATTGTATCGTCATCCTTTACATTCAACGATTGGGCCGAGCCAAAGGAGATCGAGACATATTCATTCCCCAGGAGTCCTTCGGTCTCGATGGCCGCCACGGAATCTTGTTTGATAATGTCGTGTGTCGATTGCTGGAGATCCATCAACACGGTGATTTTCTCGTTGGGCTTGCTGGGTAGCTGGATGCCGCGCACACTTCCCGTGTGCACACCGCCTACGCGCACGTCCGCGCCCGGATCGAGACCCACTACGGTAGAGAACTGCGCCTTCAATCGATACGTCGGCGTGAAGAGGTACTGTTTACTGCCGATGATGAAGATTACTGCCGCCAGAATCGTCAGAGTTACAATGATAAATGCTCCGAGCCTCGCCGCCCTGGACATATGCGCTCCCTATGAATCCCGCTTCATAAATTCCGAGACAAATCCGTTATCGCTCTTTTCAAGGTCCTGGAAGGTGCCTTCGATAAGAACATTTCCTTCGTGCAGTAACGCGATGCGATCCGCGATGGTTCTTGCGCTATGCAAGTCATGCGTTACCACGATGGAGGCCATGTCGTATTCCTCTTGCACCTTGAGAATCAACTCATTGATCTCTCCCGACGTGATGGGATCAAGGCCCGCGGTGGGTTCATCGAGCAACAGGACGCCGGGCTCGAGAGCCAGAGCGCGGGCCAAGCCGACACGCTTTTGCATGCCTCCGGAAAGTTTGCTGGGCATTTTCTTGAGGTCGCCTTCCATACCGACGCTGGACAGCAGTGCCTTGACGCGATCTCCGCGTTCCGAATCCGCCATTTTCGCGTGGCGCTTCAGGGGGAAGGCAATGTTCTCCTCTACTGTCAGGGAGTCGTACAGCGCCGCGTGCTGAAACAAAAACCCCATCTTTTTCCTAATTTCATTCATGGCCTCGAGATCAAGGTGCGTGACTTCCTGCCCCTGGACGCGAATGGAGCCCGAATCCGGACATTGCAGGGCGATGATCAGTTTGAGCAGCACGCTCTTGCCCGTCCCGCTGCGGCCGAGCACGGCCAATGTTTCGCCGCTCTTCACGGTGAGATCAATCCCGTCCAGGACGGTCTGGCCGCCGAAGGATTTGCGTAAACCTCGCACGACCACAGCTGCTCCGTCCCCGTTCCCGCGCGACGTTTCTGTCGGAGCGGCGCCGCCGCGTTCCTCGACACCAGGTAAGACTTCTTGATCAACGTGCATCATGAAAAGAACACCAGAATTATTTTCACTAAGATGACATCGGCCAGAATCACGAAGAGCGAAGAGAGGACGACCGAACTCGTCGCCGAACGCCCCACGCCTGCCGTGCCGCCCTGCGTGCGCATTCCCTGGAAGCATCCGATCATCCCGATGATGAGGCCGAAGACGACCGTCCTGAAGGTGGGCGCTAGAAAGTCTCTGAATGTGGCGCCGACAAAACCCTGATTGATGAATCTTTGAAAGGAGATTGGCTCGGCCAAAGTCTCCGCGAGCCAACCGAAGAGCACGCCGCAGAAATCGGCGGCAAGCGTCAGCAATGGCAGCACAAGAATGCAGGCCACTATGCGAGTGAAGGCCAGGAACTTGTAAGGATTTACGCCCGAGGCCTCGATGGCATCTATCTGCTCAGTGACCTTCATCGAACCCAATTCAGCACCGATGCCTGCGCCAACCCTGCCGCTGACAACCAGGCCAGTCACGATGGGGCCCGTTTCGTGGATGATCGAGTACACCAGAGCGGCGGGAAGCATGGACTGGGCGCCGAAGCGAACCAGGCTGCTGCGGCTTTCCAGCGCGAGAACGAAACCTATCGCGGCACCCGCCAAGGCGACGAGGGGCAAAGACTTGGATCCAATTTCGTCGAACTGTCGAACTAGTTCGCGACCTTCAAACGGCCTCCGGATCGCGGCGCGCAGCACCTGCCACGCAAAAAGACCGAGCTCTCCGAACCATTCGAGGAAACCGTTGATCGGACCCCAGACAGAAGTGAAAGTAGCTCGCGCAAAGGACGGAGCTTGCGGCGCGTCCTGGCTGATCAGGCGGTGAGGAATGCTAGGGTTGTGACTCACAGTTTGTGCTCAGTGTGCTCAATGGTTCGGGGAGCCGCCTGCGTCCGTTCCCGAAAATGCCGGTCGATGAAGGTGGCTGAAGAGTGTGTGCGGTCCACCATAAAGGAATTCAAGTGCGACGTTTTCTCCCGCGAAAGCCAGCAGGTTGTAGTTGCCCATGCGCAGCGCGTCTTTGGGGCCGAATCGTTCCGGATACCACGCGTAGACTGCGGTCATCGTGCCGGCGTAAGGAGCGACGAGCGCCGGAAAGGACAAACGTCGATGTCCATCTTCGCCGCGGCGTGCGGTCACCGTCGAAATGAGCGCGTGGCCCAGCCGGCGAAACACACCTTTGCACTCACAGCGGTAATAGACGGTGTCTTCGCGGAACGCTTCCGCCAATGCGTAACGCGTCGTGGTCGTTACGCCCGCGATGGCAAGATTGGATCCAAATCGCTGGCCGTACGCTGCCGCGCCCTGCCCCCATTCTGGCGGAGTTCTCTCACGTTGATTGACTGCCGCGATGAAGGCGGCTCCAACGATTGGATAAGGACCAAAGGCATCGAATACATAGGTCCGAAGTTTCATTTTCTCCGTCGGTCGGCTGTAGACGAAAATCGGTTGCGCTGGTTTTGTGGCCATTGAGGGTGGGGAATCCGTGACGGAAGATGGCACAGTCGAGTTGATGCTGGATTGTGCTCCTCCGGCCGGCGCAAAGGCTCCCATAGACGTGATGGCCATAAAGAAAGGGAAAGCCCGAAAACTTTTCATTTGAAATTCTCCTACCCTAAAATTTCCATCTTGCAATCGAGGACGGCAGTAACAACAGGCCAGGGGAGGACCAAAATGCTTAAAGTTAGAGATATCACGTCAAGAATTCAGCTGTCTGTACTAAAGAGGACACAAACCGAACGGTGTCTTCGCGTTCGCTACGCTTAGGCAAGCAGACAAGAATTGAAAAGCGGGTTTTCAGTGTGGTTTATGCGAGAGTGGCAATTCTCTGCTGGCGATAATAGCGTTTTTAAACTCGCGCTCGGAGTGACAAGTTTTGTTCAGTGAAGAGCCGATGCGCGATGTTGGTTCTCAGCTGGGGAGAACTTTTGGATGTTCGTTGAATATCTATCATCGGTGTAGATACGCAGTGAAAAAAGGTCTCAGTAAAATCGCCCCTGGTGTGCACGATCACCCGATTAGTCGGACCACTCGGCGAGGAAGAGGTTGGTTTCGTGCGGGGCTCTGCCATTGCGATTGGAAGCCCAGACGAGACGCTTGCCGTCGGTTGTGAACATGGGAAAGGCGTCGAAATCAGGAGCGTAGGTGATGCGCCTGAGCCCGGTACCGTCTTCGTTGATGAGATAGAGATCGAAATCGCGGCCGCTTTTTGGATCGGCGAGGTTGGAAGCAAAGATGATGCGCTTGCCGTCGGGGTGCCAGTAGGGAGCGAAGTTGGCGGCGCCATTGTGCGTGACCTGGTGCTTGTTGGAAGCGTCGGCGTTCATTACCCAGAGTTCGAGATTCCCGGGGCGAATCAAACCCTTCGACAACAGATCTTTATAGTCGGCGATTTCTTCAGGAGTCTTGGGATGTTGCGCGCGGTAGACGATTTTCTTGCCGTCGTAAGACCAAAAAGGCCCGCCGTCGTATCCGAGTTCATGAGTGAGTTGCGTCACCTGGGATCCATCGGCGTTCATGGTGTAAATGTCGAGGTCGCCATTGCGCGTAGAGGTGAAAACGATGTGCTTGCCGTCTCGCGTGACAGTCGACTCGGCGTTGTAGCCCTTCGCGTGAGTCAGCTGTCGGAGGTCGGAGCCGTCGGGTTTTGCTGAAAAAACCTGATACGTATCGTAAATAGGCCACACGTAGCCGCGCGAATAGTCAGGTTTGGGCGGGCAGCTGGCGCTTGCGGCGTGAGTGGAGGAAAAGAGAATGCGGTCGCCGGTAGGGAAAAAGTAGCTGCAGGTGGTGCGGCCCGTGCCAGTGCTGACGAGTTTAGGAAGAGCGGGTTTGCCGTCGGGAGTGTCGACCAGAAGCGTGTAAATCTGATCGCACGGGACACCTTCGCCTTGGTGCTGGAAGATGAGTTGTTTGTCGTCGAGAGAGAAGTAAGCTTCGGCGTTCTGGCCGCCGAAAGTGAGCTGGCGGATGTTTTTGAGATGCGATCGCTCTTCGGAGAGGAGAAGATGCTCGAAGTGCGCACCATTTTGGCCGGGATGGGCGCAGAGTGCGAGAGCGATCAGAAACGCAGAGATGGCAAGAGCACGAGCTGGAGTTTTGTTTGTCATTGTTGGATTGACATTGTCGCACGAAGAGCTTGCGACATGAAAAGTTGCGTGTGATCCAAGTTGGAAGGTTGACTAGGGATCATCTTGTTGCGTTTGATGGCCCCGTGGTATGAACAACTACGGGGCGGACGTGGGTGGTGAGTAGGGCAAGGAAGGCGTCCCGGAGGAAGAAAGCGGAGTGGCCTCCGCCTGGGACTGTCACGAAGAGCTTTTGCGGCGCTTGGATTTTGGCGGCGTAAGCCTCGACCTCGGCCGTGACGGTGTACGCGTCACGGTCACCTTGTAAAAAGAACATTGGTACGGCAAAGGAAATGCCGAGCTGGTACGCGTCGAATGCGAAGATGTCGCCGCGCAACTTTTCGTAAGCGGCCATCGCCGTGGCCCGTGGATCCGTTACCGCCAAGCCCGGCGCAATCCAGCTCGCGCCGGCTGGAGGAGTTCTCACGGCCGCCATAATCGCCGGATCGAGCGACGCGAGATAATCCTGCTCGGCAGGAGTCAGTGCGCCGCAGTGTTTTGATTTGATCGCGTCCGTCACGGCATCTTTGTAAGGAGGCGCGCCGATCTTTTCAAGCTCCGCCACTGCATCCTGATCACCTGCAGCTCGAGCTTGCTCAAGAACCATGGCGTAGCCAAGCTGCTCCTGA
Source organism: Candidatus Acidiferrum sp. (assembly GCA_041486245.1). GTDB lineage: Bacteria > Acidobacteriota > Terriglobia > Acidiferrales > UBA7541 > Acidiferrum. Next base: position 17,072 of record JBGPLB010000043.1, on the reverse strand, counting down.
CGCATCCAGTTCACGCCTTGCCCGGTTCCAGCATATGCGGAAAAAAGTTCGGGCCGCCGCTTAATAGTTTTGAGACCTATGATCGAACCTCCAGAAACGCCGAGCACCGCAATTTTCTCGGTGCTGAGATGCTTGCGTACGAACTCGGCGACAGCAATCGCATCGGCGGTGATGCGATCCAGCGTCAAGGGGCCTGTTGCCGCTTCACCGTTCTTTCCTTGCGTCGCGCCAGCGCCCGGCTGGTCCCACTGGACGAGCGTGAAGTCTCGCTCCCAGGGCGCGAAAAAAGGGGCCATGCGGCTGAGTGCCGCCCCCGCGCCGCTAAGGATGAGCAGGGCAGGATTGCCGCGATCGCTGCCGCGAAACGTCAACCATTGCGGGGTGCCGTAGATTTCGACAAACGCGCCTTCGTCGATGGATTGAGCTCTCTTCTTCGCGGTTCTTTTCGTGTTTTCCACAGGTCTTTCCCTTCTCGCACGCAGTCCTGCGTGTGCCGAGCACTCTTGAGATAATTTCACGTACTGGGGCGGATCAATTTGCGACGGTGAGTTCGATGGTGATCGACGTCGTGATGCGCCGGCCGGCCAGGGGAGTTTGGTCGATCACGGCGCTGTGCGGCCACTGCGGGGCGGCCACGTAGTTGACCTTGCGGCGCAGACCCGCGACATCCATGCGGTGCTGGGCGTCGTTTTCACTTAACCCTACGAGATGCGGCATGACGTAGGAGGTGTCGCGCGGGCCATCCGAAACGAGGACGTCGACGCGCGGTGTGGCGGCGCCGGCGCCTGGGCGCGGCGTTTGAAGAATGACTGTGTCCGCCGGCTCATCGGACATCGTGATGCCGGAAACTTCTCCGACTTGCAGGCCGCCGCGCAACAACTCGATTCGCGATGCCCGCAGAGAGTTTCCTTCCAAAAGGGGAATCTGCAACTGGCGCTGGCCGAGGCTAAGCACCACATGCGCCTGCTGCGAAACCTTCATGAGCATGCCTGGTGGCGGGCTTTGGCGCACCACGACGTTGATGGGAAGTTCACTGTAAAGGCGGTCAGCCACACGAAGTACGAGTCCGCGCGATCGCAGCAAGCTGTTGGCTTCCGTAACATTTTTCCCGACGAGATTCGGCATGTTCACTTCACGGCCGTGAATCGCTATGCGCATAGCGGTGATGGCGCTCAAAAACGCCGCCGACGCAAGGATGAACACAAGCAGCGCCATCCGGCTTGCCCATTCCAGTCTTTCTCTGAGAGTCATAGGAGTTGGCCGTTCCGAGGTCTCTGTTTCTAGTGTAGAACCGCAGGCCCGCTGACGGGAAGTGTTTTTACTTGTTCAGCGGCGGAGCCGGATAGTCCGGCAACTTGTCTTTGCTGGTGTCTGCGCGCTTGACTTCCAGTTCGTCGAAGAGCAGGGACGGGCAGATCACGGTTGTAGGCACGCCGCCGGTACGGTTGCTGACCAGCGGGTCGTTACCGACGGCGATAAGATTGCTCCGCAATGCGCGAACGTCGAGCTCATTGAATACAGCCCCGCGGACCAATTCCACACGGCCGTCCGTGTATACCCGATACAAAAGGCGCGGAGAATTACCGGCGCCGAGCGTGTCGACGCGGTAGGCGTATGGCTGGCCCTGTGCGCTGATCATTTCGATCATCTTTTTTCTGAGCGCGTCCGGCGATTGTGCTTCCGCGCTCTTTAGCAGCAGCACGCCAAGGCTCGGGGAAGGGAAGGAACCGGGCGCAGCGCGGCCGTGGCCGTTCGATGCGGGAAAATCACGAACCGGCTGGCGGCCAACCAAATAGTTATCGAGCATCCCGTTTTGAATCACGCTCACGGGCTGAGCTTTAACGCCTTCGTTGTCCACCTCATAGCTGCCGACGAGGCTGTGACCTTCAAAATCTTTCAGCGTAGGGTCGTCGATCAGGCTTAGAAATGCGGGCAACACTCGCGTTTTGTAGCTGGTCGCAAACGCGCCGACGGTTCGGTTTGGCTTCCCGGGTTGCGGTTTGCGGCCCACAACGTTTGAACCGACGAGTGAGGCAATTACGTCATCAGCTGCATCTGGGGCGAAGAGCACTGGACCGCGATAGTCCTCCTCGACGATGGGAGCCTTGCGAAGAGCAACTACGGTCTCGAGAGCCTGCTTCGCGTCGCTGAGCAGTTTTTCTCGCGAGGGAAGCTCTTCCGCACGGCCGACCATCCAATAGGGATTCCGGCTGAGGCGCATTCCATCCTCTGCTTGCGCGGAGCCGTTCAATTGAAGGTTGTACGTAGTCTTGCCGCTACGCGTCACCGTGCCCTCGGAATCGACGAAATACTCATTGATAGCGGAAAAGCGTGCCGAGGCGCTGACCGCTTGAATGTCGGGATACTGACGATAAAGATTTGTAACGTCCGCGAGCGTTTTGCCCCAGGCAGCTTCATCGACCTTGAGTGAAACGATGGGTTGGAGGGCCGTGACGATTGGTTCTTTTGAAAAATCGTTGACGGGATTGGGGTCGGCGCTGAAGCGCTTCAGTTCGGCCTGTTTTTCCGCCAGGGCCTGTCCCGCGGCTTTGTAGGCTTCGTCGGTAGTCAGCCAGATCTGGTGGCGAAGCGCGATGGGATCATTGTCGAGCGGGAGAATGTTGGTTTCACCCATGCCCTGGCCAAAATAGCTGTCCTGCTTGTAGTCGCCTACGCGCACCACGACGCGCAGGATGCGTAGGTGAACACGCTGATTTTCTCGGAGCGCGCCAAAAGCGGCTTCAGCGTCAAAGTCGTCGACGTCGTTCACGCGGTATTCGATGTAGTAAGGCGCCTGGACTTGGTCGATCTTGAGCTGGGCTTTGGACCGATCCAACTCCGTGAGAAGCGCTTCGAGCAGGGCATCGCCCCCGGCCGCGGGATGTGGCAAAGCGGCGTCCGAGGCGGCCGGTTCTGCGCGAGAATTCTTCGACATGGCAGGCTGCGACGTGGCGCGGAGGCGCGCCACCCCCAAAAACAGCGAAGCCGCCAGAAATGCCGCCGCAATGGTCCGTTGAGATTTCATGGCTTCACCTCCGGCCTTGGTTGCGCGTCCTTCGCCGCGGTTTTTATCGGTAAAGTGTTTTCAAAACCGGGCGGAGGCAAGATCGGCGGCCGATCGTGGGAATGTTGGCGCTTCTGAACTTCCATTTCTGAGAAAAGCATGGCCGGGGCGACGGCGGAGACGGGCACCTGCCCGCTTTCCGCTCCGCAAATGCCGTTGAAGACGTGCTGCTTGTCGCCCGTCATCAGGATGCGCGTCAGAGCCGCAAGTGGCGTACCGACAATGTCCACGCCACGGACAAGTTCGTCGGGCCGGCCGTCTGCGTACACTTTATAGACAATCACCGGAAGCACCTGGAAAGCTTGCGGGAGCGAACGAGTCGTCAGCGTGAAACCTCCCTGAATGTCGTCGAAATACAGGCCGTAAGGCTTATTTTGTTTTTTCACTTCATCGATGAGCTTTTGGCGAAGCTCCAATTCCGGAACGCCTTGCGCGGAAGTAACGATCAAATTGCCTTGGCGGCCTGTGGGCATGAGCCCTGGCTGATTGCGTCCGTGGCCGTTGGACTTGCCAAAATCCTTGATGGGCATGCGAGACAGCAGGAAATTTCTCAATACTCCGTTCTGGATGACCTCGACGCGCTGGGCAGGGACGCCTTCGTTATCAAACCCATAGGAACCTGCCAGCTTCACGCCTGCGAGTTCCTGTATGGTGGGATCGTCGGCTACGCTGAGGAATTTCGGCAAAACTTCCTGGCCTACCTTCTTCGTAAACGTCTGGCCTTCCTCTTCGTCGCGCTGGCGGTGCCCTTCAAGCCGGTGTCCGAGCACTTCATGAAAGAAAACCGCCGCGGCGCGCCCGCTTAGCAGCGCGGGACCATCATAAGGCTCCGCCGAAGGCGCATTTTTGAGGGCCTTCAGGTCGTCGGCCATCTTGGCGATCTTGGCAGCGAGGTCCGCTTCGCCGGGCAGTCCGCTCGCGGAAGGCGCCTGGAAAGTTTCTACGCGCAGCAATTCCATTCCGTCATCGGCTCGGGTTTGCGCTTCCATCATGAGCCGTGTGGAAGCACTGGGCGTTTCAATGGCGCTGCCTTCGCTGGAAACCATGCGTGAGTCGGAATTCGTCACCTGCAGAACCACGGTCGCGAAATAAACTTCCGGATACTTGCGGAACCCAGCCGACAACCGGCGAACTTCGCCTTCCCAAGCCGCGCGATCGAAGGCCGCCGGCGCGGCTTCACCGCCTACATGGGTTTGCGGCGCTTCCTTCGAAAAGTCAGGCGACTTGTCTTCTTCTTCGGCCCGCACGGCTGTGTTGGTTCTCACGTTCAGAAAAGCCGGTGCGGCGCGCTTGTAGCCGCGGTCCGTCAACTCCCAAAGCACACGAGCGATGGCGTCCTGGTCGTCGCCGAGCGGCAAACTCCCGGAGCTCATTCCGCTGGAGCGGCTCTGGCCGTGCGTGTTGTCCAGTGCCGGCGTGCCCACGCGCATCGTCACATCAGCCTGGCGCCGCCGCAAAGAGGCATTGGTGAGCAAGCTGCCATAGGCGCCGACCAGTACGACGAGGTTCTGATCGTAAACCGTGTAGCTCATAAAATAAGGCGGCGAATCCGTTTTCCCCAAGTCCGAAGACGCTCGGGCGAGTTCGGCCTGCATGACCTTCATCACCGGATCGCTTACCGATTTTGGTGCGAGCCTATCGCCGGGCCCAGGAAGAGATGTGTCGCCTCCAGCGGATGCAAGAGGCAGCCCCGCAAGTTGCGCGGCAAGCGCCCAGCAGGCGGCAACACGAATAAATTTGCTCGCGCGAACATGCAAACTTCGACGCGCTCGGGATTTTTCTGAACTGTTCATTGGATCTGAACTCCTGAGGCAGATTTCTCTTTCATGCGAGGGTCAATTTTCAAGTATGCCTGAGCGCTCCACCACGCGCAAACTACGCTTGTCCAAATCGTTCACCTGGAAGCAACCGCGCGCCATTCACAAATTCCGCACCGCTAACTCGCTTGCGTCCCTCAAGTTTGACGGCGAGGAGGCGCAAATGGGTTGTGCCACCGCAGCGCACCATCAACTCATTGCGCTGAACAAACAAAGACCCGAGTTCGCCGCTCTGAGCCCTATCCGCTCCAGGTTCCCTCAACCCATTAGGCGCCGGCTCGCCCCATATCTGGCAGCTCTGCCCCCGGAAGGAGGTATACGCTCCGGGCCACGGCGCGTAACCGCGGATGCGATTGAAAATTTCCTGCGCCGTACGCGACCAGTCGATGCGGCCATCTTCCTTTTTGAGCATCGGCGCATTCGAAGCATCTGCGTGAACCTGCGCGCGCGGAACGATGGAAGCGCTCGCCAGTCCGCGAAGCGTTTCCGCCATAAGCGGAGCGCCTAGCTCGGACATGCGAGCGGCGAGCTCCGGAGCCGTCTCTGATGGGCCGATATCCATTTCTTCCTGCAGCAGGATTTCGCCGGTATCCATTCCCGCGTCGATTCGCATCGTGGTGACGCCCGTTTTTGTTTCTCCATTAACGATCGCCCAGTTGATGGGCGCGGCCCCCCGATATTTTGGAAGCAGAGACGCGTGGAGATTAATCCACCCGAGTTTCGGTATGGTGAGCAGACGCGCTGGGATGATTTGGCCGTACGCGATAATCACGATGACGTCCGGTATCAGCGCCTGCAAAAGTTCATGAACTTCCGGCGCGCGGATTTTTTCCGGTTGATGAATGGGAATGCCCGCGGCAATCGCAGTTTCCTTCACAGGCGAAAAAGAGACTTCCTGGCCGCGGCCGCGTGGACGGTCAGGCTGAGTGATTGCACCGATGACCTGAAAATCAGTTTGTGCGAGCAGGTGCTTGAGGGTCGGAACGGCAAACAGCGGCGTGCCACAGAAAATCACTCGCATGCATACCCTCTGCAATCTTTACGGTGGAGAATCGGCCGGCTTCAGACCCTACCACTCGCCCTGTTTCTTGAGCTTCTTGATTTTGCGCCGGATGAGGTCGCGCTTGAGCATGCTGAGGTGTTGCAGGAACAGAATGCCGTTCAGGTGATCGATTTCGTGGCAGAAAGCGCGTGCCAGGAGATTTTCCCCGCGAATTTCAAAGGATTCGCCTTTTGCGTTTTGCGCGCGCACGGTAACAAACTGCGGGCGCATTACATAGCCGCGGAACCCGGGAATGGAAAGACAGCCTTCTTCCTCTCGAACTTCACCTTCCGCGTGGATGATTTCCGGATTGGCAAGCACGATCTTGGCTTCCGGATTTTTCCCGGTCGTGACATCCACGACAGCCACCCGCAGCGTCATGCCGATCTGCGGTGCAGCCAGGCCCACGCCTTGCGCGGCGTACATCGAAGCAAACATGTCCTCGGTCAGCTGCTCGAATTCGGCGTCAAATTCTTTCACCGCACCGGTGGGTTTTTCGAGTATCGGATCGCCGTACTTCACAATCGGATAGATTTTGCGCGCGGTGGTGGTCGCGTCTGTGGACGCCGCTGCCGGGCTCGAGGCCACTTCAGAACTGATCGATTTGTCTGACATAGTTGTCGAAATTCCGCCGCATCTCGGAAAGGGAGTCTCCTCCAAATTTTTGCAGAAAAGCATCCGCCAGCACAAGTGCCACCATAGCTTCGCCGGCCACCGCGCCGGCCGGGACCACGCACCAGTCGGAACGCTCGTAAGCGGCCGATACGGTCTCCTTGGTCACCATGTCTGCGGTATGCAACGCCTGACGAAGCGTGGAGATGGGTTTTAGGTAGCCGCGGATGATGACGTCTTCGCCGTTGGTAATGCCGCCTTCGATACCCCCGGCTCGATTGGTCGAGCGGCGGAATCGCCGCGCCGGTTTCTCGTAGAAGATTTCGTCCTGAACTTCGCTGCCGTAGGAACCTGCGGCCGTTACGCCTGCGCCGATCTCCACCGCTTTGACGGCTTGCACGCTCATCAGCGCCTGGGCCAGGCGCCCATCGAGCTTTTCGTCCCACTGGGCGTGGCTTCCGAGCCCAACGGGAACGTTGTGCGCCACGATTTCAAAAATACCGCCAACAGTGTTCCCTGCCTTCAACGCTGCATCGACCTCTGCTTTCATTTTCTCTTGCGTGGCGGCGTCAACGCAGCGCAACGGCGAGTCCAGATCCACGCTGACGGCCTGAATTTGCTTCCAGGTTGCAGCGCGTTCGAGTCGGACGTGGCCGACTTGAACGGTGTGGCTGGCGATTTCCGTGCCAAATTCGCGCAGCAGCAACTTGGCAAAGGCTCCAGCAGCAACCCGTGCGGCGGTTTCTCGAGCCGAGGCCCGCTCTAGCACGTAGCGCGCGTCGTGAAAATTAAATTTTTGAGATCCGGCGAGATCGGCATGGCCGGGGCGAGGCGCGAGCAGTTTCCTTTCTTGGCCCGCGGATTCGGAAGTCGCTTCGACTGGCAGAATTTTTTCCCAGTTGGCCCAGTCCCGATTTTCGATGCGAAGAGCGATGGGCGCTCCGATAGTCTGCCCGTGACGCACGCCTGCAAAAATATCGGCGCGATCCTTCTCGATCTTCTGGCGTCCGCCGCGACCGTAACCCAACTGGCGTCGGTGGAGCTCATGATTGATAAAGTTCAAATCCACGGGCATTGATGCGGGAAGGCCGGAAACAAACGCAAGTAGCGCTTGTCCGTGAGACTCACCGGCCGTGTAAAACTTCAGCATCTGCGCAAACGCCCTCATTCATCCGGAATCTTGGAACGGTGGATAGAAGCAGTGTAGCCGCCGCTACGCGCCCCGTCCAGCGCGCCGGAGTTTAGACGGTGCGTCAGTTTCCGATAGTCGCTTGTATGTGGCTAAGAATGAAGACTTTGTAAGCTTCGACGGGGGCGCCAGGCCGCCAGCAGGGGATCGCGGGCGCTCCTCCACATAGCCCAGAAAATAGCTGGAACGAGGTTTCATCGAGCTGAGGCAAGCAACTAATTCCGCCGGTCGGGGTTTAGAATGGACTGCACTCAGGAAAGTGACGACAGCGCACGAGGAAAGTTGATCAGAAAGGATTTTCCCCACGCGGAAGTGGGGCTGCAAGGGGTGACGAGATGGACGTGCCCTGCCCTAAGTACAACAGCACCGATCTTCAGAAAATCTCTCAAGTCCCCGTCGCGACGGCTGCTGCTAAAAGTTTGCTGGCCGCACGCCAGCAAGATAGTGTGGCGGGTATAACTTTTCGGGCTGAATCATGAAATTCGATCAACACGAACGAGCTAGGCCCAACCTTGCTGGACTCACGTCTCCAGCGCAACAGGCCGAGATGAAATCACTCCTGGCCGGAAGGTGGCCTCCGCTCAAGCCCTTGCCGGTATTCAAGTATGAAACAGCTGAGTATCGTGCCTCGATTGATTTCGATAAGTTGCGCGGTGAGTGGGTCTGTCGCATAACATCTTTACCGTCCAACAAGGTTCAGGAACTGCGTGGCGGATTGGCAGAACTAACCATGGCGTTACCTCACGGTCCTGCGGAAGTGTTCACCGAATGTGCCGCGCCAGGACAACAAGAACAAGAATTGGAGAAGCACGCAAGTCGTCGTCTCCAGGCCATTCTTGAATGGAAAGAGAATTACGAGAACGGCGCACTCTATGCTGGCCTCCAGGCCTATCTTTCCGAAAGCCAGCAAGATGAAATCGACGACAGCATCCGGCTGACTCTTACAGCTCGGCAGCTTCAGTTCAACCCGAAAAATGTTGCGTACGTCTTTGACGCCCTTTCGAAGGCGGGCGGCAAGCTGGCCACACTCATGGAAATCGCGCGGCGGAATAAGAGAGGGCAGGGAGCGGACGTAACGGCAAGATCGGAAGCAGCCGCACTCGAAGCCGAACGCCAAGTGCCGGTTGAGGCGATTCATCCCACGCGTGATCGCCGCCTTCAGACGCGCACTACTCCCGCCTCCCGCACGTACGTCGAACTCGACGATGCCAATGGCGGCATTGTCCTCAATATAAGTGAGGCGGGCATGGCCGTTGCCGTAGCCGACCCCCTTTTAGTAGATGACTTCCTCCCACGCATTCGCTTTCAATTGCCCAGCTCCGAGCAGAGCCTCGAATTCTCCGCGAAGATTGTGTGGCTGGCGGACTCGAAAAAAAGCGCTGGCATCCAATTTATTGATCTCACCGCCGAAGCCCGCAATCAAATTTCAAATTGGATCGCCTCCGAAAACCCAGCCCCGGAATTTGCAGGCTCAGCGCCGGCGCCTGTTGAGAGCCTCATCTCCGCAACCCTCGAAAGCTTGCCAGAAGTGCCACCTGAGTGTGTTTTCCCCGAGCAAGACCAAACTTCCTCGCCCGAACTGATTGCGCCAACTTCGCCTCGATCATCTACGATCGTGACGCCTGAGATTCTGGATGCGAATCCGCCATCGTTTGTCGAAGATGTTCAGGAAAAAGTGCGCCACCCTGCTCCAGCCGCCGGTTTTGGACCGCAAGTTCGAACAGGCAAGTTCGCGTGGCCAGCGGCTCGCATCGACAATTCGCCCTCACGCTCGCAAGTTCTTGAAATATCCGGATTTCAGGTCGTCGCGGTAGTGCTTTTGTTCGCGGGGATCAGTCTCGCCGTTGTGCTCACAGTGGGACGCAGCCCGCTCGGAAAGCGCCTCAGGGATAACCAGGAATCAACACCGGCTGTTGATGCCACGTCACCGGCACTGCTTAATCGCCCAAGCCAAACGACTTCGCGAACCCCCGCTGCGCCGGTGGAAAATACCTTCCTGACGCCTCCAGTAAATCCGCCAGCGCCGGCGGCGGAGGAGTCGCGCTCAGAAAGCCCATCCGCTCAATCTCTCAATGCACGACCGGAAGAATCAACCTCCCGCGTGGGCACGATCGCACCATCTTCAGCAATAACGACCAGCTCCTCCACTGATTCCGATAGTCCAGAAATCGGTCCTGAGCGCAAGGCCCCCCCCGCACTAATCGCGCGAAACGCGCCGCCGCGCGCGAATTCCCAACCTGGACATTCACCCAGGGCTGCCGGCCCGACACGTGGCGCGCCGGCAAGGCTCGCCCCACGCAGGGTAACGCCTGTGGCACGCGCCGCGCCGCGCCTGCCATCGCCTTCCACAATCCTTGTCACTGGCCCTGGCGACGGCAGCAAACCTTTCAGGCTCATTCTCCCGGAAAAACCCATCGCCGCTTCCTCTTCGTTTGCCATGACCTCGCAGCTTTCTGTCCTTGTTTTTCCTGAGCCCGGACCTGCACCTGCTCTTAGACCCGCTCGATTGCAAGCCGGTGAGCTTGTCTCCTTCGTCTGGCCTCGTTATCCAACGCCCGGGGCTCGACATGGATCGTCGGAAACCGTAAAGGTCCGCACCACCATCGGAGAGCTCGGCCAAGTGCTGGATGTAAAGCACGTGAGCGGCTCGATCTCTCTTCTTCCGGCTGCAACGAGCGCCATCCGCCTGTGGCGTTACAAGCCCACTCTCTTGAACAGAAGGCCTGTCAAAGCGCAGATGGACGTCACCATTGAATTTCGGCCGGCACAGCGTTTGCCGCGTGTGCGCGCTCGGCGTCCATCGCACAACTAGTGGCGCTTGAGATGTTGATTGTGAAATTTAATTACTTAGTTTTGAGAGTTCCTGCAGCTTTGAATCGTTGAACCCGCAACGTGGCCTCGTTTGCCGATGCTTCGGGACGAAATTCGCGGCGTACAATAGCCCCTACCCCGCCGAATGCTACGCCTCGATCAGGTGCAATTCCGGGGTTGGACTTGCAACAACGTTCACAAGTTTTCGCAGCAATCGGGAGAACACCCTCAGTAGCTCCAAAGTCTGTGGTTTTCTTCCAAATGACTGGTAAGTGGGGCGAGCTCAATGCGTCGGCCCAACACCAGCTCGAAGTCTACTTAGCGGAGAAGTGAAGTCTTCCTTCACTTCTCCGCCAAGCGCGTTAACCAGGCATTGTGCCTTTAGCCTTCGAGCGTGTGCAGGCCCTGTTTCCGAATCAGAACTCCACGCGCAGCGAACCCTGAATCACACGCGGTCCGCCGCCCACTACACCTGCGGTTGTACCAACTGCCGTGGCCGTGGCGCTGCCAAGGGTGGCTGTGATCTTGCCGAAGTTCCCGCTACTTTGATTTGAAACAGGATTGGCAAAATTCGTATGGTTGAAGAGATTGAAGAAGTCCGCGCGGAAGCGCAGGTGGACTCTTTCCGTATGTAGCGGGAAGAGCTTTGAGGCGGCAAAATTCCAATTCTGCAAACCCGGGCCGTAATATTGATTGCGTCCGGAGTTGCCTTGGCGTCCCGGGTGCGGACTCGTAGTCAAGCTCGAGAAATACGTCTTGTCGAAAGTCGCATCCGGATTGCTGTTGTTCTGCGCCAGTGCTCCCGTCCCCACGACGTCGGGACGGTCACTGAACTGGTTAAACCCGCTGAAGTCTGCGGAACTGTTAAATACCGTGAAGGGTGTGCCGGACTGGATGGTGGTGTTGCCAGATACTTGCCAGCCGCCGAAAACCTGGCGATTGACGCCGTTGTCCCAGCCAAGCAGCCGGTGGCCGGGCCCGACGGGCAGATCGATCACGTAGGTAAACACCGCGCGGTGCCGAATGTCGAAAGAGGACGGTCCACGATCCGCGCCTAGATTGTTGCGGTCGTCGAGCCCGGCCCGTTCGCCGGTCGAGCCAAAGAACGACGAGCCGTTGTCAATGGATTTCCCAACGGTGTAGGAACCTTCGAAGTAGATACCGTGGCGTCCTTGATATCTGGCGATTGCTACGGCGCTGTTGTAGTTGGAATTCCCGATGTCCACCCCAGTTCCGATTGTGCCGAAGAACGGGTTCGGGAAAATCTGCGTGTTAGGAGCTTGGTTGCCGCGCAGAGCGGGATTGTTCACGACGACTGCTGGCTGATTCTCGTCAATAAACAAACCCAGCTTGTGAGCGGTCGAACCCTGGTAGTCAACTTCGAGAGAGAATGCATTCCCAAGCTGGCGCTGAATGCCGAGGCTGTACTGATAGATGTAAGAGCTACGAATGTTTTGATCTTCAGCACTCAAACCGACCAAGCCAACCTGGTTGGGTTTTCCGACGTTTTTCACCAGCGGGACGTTTTGATTGAGCCCCACCGCATAGGAGAATTTGCCAGGCTGCGTCGTGCCCGCCGCCTGCGTTGTGGTCAGGTTGAAGGGCGCATTAAGCGCCATATTTGCAGGGATATTGTTGAAAATCTCGTCATAGCCCACGCGGAATCCGCCGCGGATTACGGTCTTGTCGTTGCCAAACACGGACCTGGCAAACCGCGGGGTGTAGGCAAAGCCGAGAACCGGAGCGAAGTTATTCTTGTCCGGATTGGTACCGGTGTCTGAGAGCGTGAAGGGCGCCTTGGTAAAGAAGAAAGAGGCGGGGCCGCTCTTGGTAGTATCGATGGCAAGAACGTTATCGCTGCCCAATAGCACGGGGCCAACTCCAGGTATGAAGTTGGTTGCCTGGTTGCGAACTTGGTGGATCGCCGAGGCATACTCGTAACGCACGCCGTAGTTCACAGTGAAATTGTCTTTCACCTTGAAGGTATCTTGCCAATAGACATCTATTGGGTAGCGCTGCCAATAGGCCAAAGTCGAGCCAAAGAGGAGCGTTGAAGTGTTGACATTGCCGGCAGCGAAGTCCGCGAAGTTGGAGAAGTTAAACTGCCCACGGGCAGATCCATCGAGGAAGCGGCGCGCATCTTCGCGGCGAAAGTGGACACCCATCCGCCACGAGTGCTTGGAAGCGCCGAACGGGGCTATCCAGGATACGTTGTCATAGGCCTCATAAGTGTTCGTAATGCGCCCTTGGGGCAGGTTGCTCGTGCTCCCGAGGGGTGCAAAGCCGCCGCTTACGCCAATGGTGGGCAGGCCGGAATCGAGCTGATTGGAGCCGGCCTCGACGATGCCTGGGAGTGGATTTCCGGCTGCATCCACAAAGATTTTCGAGGCGTCAAAACCGGAGTCCTGCACAGTGATAAAAGTCTTGTTGCGCGAGAATCCGATGCGAACTTCATTCAGGAGCCGCGGCGTAAACGTGTGCGTGTAATCGATTACACCTGAATCACTCGCTGGCGAGTTGGCATTGCCGCCTAACAGCGGCAGCGCACCGGGCGTGAAGACCGTGCCTCCATATTGAGCCCATCGTACTGAGAGGTGATCTTTTTCGCTGAAGTTGTAATCGACCTTTGCCAGACCCGTTTCGTCGAATGTCGTCGCGCTGACGTTGGCGAGGAAGTTATCGGTTCCCGCAGGAGCGTTGAGATTAGTGGGGCCCGGCCAGAATTGCAGCAACGACCTCGATATCGGATCGGTGACTGAGGCTCGCTCAGCGGCTGTCGGCACACGGGTCAAGCTGACTGTCGGAGCTACTTGGCGGAAGCCTTCATAGGATAGAAAGAAGAACATTTTGTCCTTAAAGATTGGCCCCCCGACAGTTCCGCCGTACTGGTTACGGTGCAGGGGATTCTTGGTTCCTTTGTTCTTGTTGGTGAAAAAATCCGCGGCGTCTAGCACCGAATTGCGCAGATACTCGAACGCTGTCCCATGAAACTGATTGGTGCCGCTCTTTGTAACGATGTTTACCTGTCCGCCCGTGCCACGGCCGAATTCCGCGGTGGCCACGCTGGTCTGCACCGCAAACTCCTGCACCGCATCCGTGATCCGGAAATTGCCCAGCGCGGAGTTGATTTGCGTGTCGATGTTGCTGACACCATCCAGCAGGAAGATGTTGGACTGCGACCGAGCACCAGATACATTGAAGCCCCCGCCTTGTGTCCCCGCCGATGACGGCAAGACACCCGGAGTTAGCAGGGCCAAGTCCAGGTACTGGCGCGCGTTCAAAGGCATGTTCGATATAACCTGACTTTCAATTACGTTGCTTAATGTGCTCCTATCATTCTCCAGCAATGGAGTTGCTGTGCCCGAGACTTCAATGGTCTCGGCAACGCTACCGACCTGGAGGGTGGCGTCCAGGCGCGTGATCTGGTCCACCTGGACCACGATGTCGTTCACCGCTGCTCTTTTGAAGCCGGCAGCTTCGACTTGGAGGGAGTACACGGCCGGAGCCAGTTGCAGGAACTGAAATCCCCCATTACTGTCACTCACGGCCGCGTCTTTAGCGTTCGTAGACACGTTGATGAGCGTCAATTTCGCACCCGAAATCACCGCCCCGCTTTGATCCTTTACGGACCCCGCGATGCTTCCAGTAGGTGAAGCGGACACGGTTGGCGCGAACATCAACACAATCGCCGAAAGGAGAGACCACAACACTGAAGCTACTCTGGGTCGTTTCATTGCTGCCTCCGTCGAACTCTTCTGAATGCGCTTTTGCTGATTGAACCCTGGATAGCTCGAAACCTTGTCAGTTTTCTACAGCGCGTCGAACTTGGGTTCAACTACAAAAGTCATGTTCAGGAAAATCAGGAAAAGAACCTGTTTACAATCCCTTAGCAAACCTCATGCCAAAGTGGAATAGCTCTCCCACCAGGCCATTCTCCCCGCTAACCCACATGTTTCCGGGAAGACCTTTACGTCCAACCGCCCGTGCCGCCCGGAGTTAAGCCTTTATTTAGTTGATTTAGTTATGGGTTTACGTAGATCCATTTTTAAGAATTGTGCAGTTTCAAGTCTTGCGGTCATGACGGCACTGGAAGCAAGGAGGAATGCAGCCTACCGGCAGTAATAGCAGTAAATATTTATATAATAGTTAATATAGGCCCCGGGCTACCAGTGCCATTCTTTATAGGCCGCTGGCAAGACCGGTAACCGTATCTTCGGCCGAAAGAGCAAGTCCCGGCTACTCGCATTCCCAGAGATTTGAAGTAACACTTCACTTCCTCAATGAGCCCGATAATCTGGAGTCACGCCGTCGCCAACGGCCCCTGGTCTTGGGCGCAGGAGCATTAGTTCAAACCTCGGCGGACCGGTCTTGGCTCTGCGTGCCAAACGGAACGCCGTCAGGTTCGCGATGTCCTTACGCTGACGGTTGCTTCAGAATCTCTGCCAAAGCATGCATCCGTGCCGAGTCAGCCGGACTCTTCGCCATAGCGGCGCTCTTTTCCAGCGACGGTGCCATGCGCTTCAACTTCGTCAGCTTGCCCCGGCTCATGTGCGAACTCTCTGCGCTTTGGATCGCCTTCTGCAGAGCTGCGATTCGGTCTGCCGGCAAAGCCTGCGTTCGGGACAACTGGTCCAGGTACGCCTTTGCTACGACCAACTGTGCAGGCCACTCGATTTTTTGCTGGTTCTGCACATTCAGCTCAGGCACTCGAACTGCCTTCGCCGCGTCGATTTCGTTCTGCGTCAGAAACTTGGTCGGCTGCAGTTCAAAGACGTCCAGGCCGCGCGCAATCTCCGACCCGTAAATGTAACCGTTGTACCAATACGCTGACCAGTCGCCGCCCAGCACCAGCATGTTCGGATCAATCGGCCCGCGGTCGAAGTAGGCAATCTCCAATGGTTGCGCCGGGTCGGTGAAGTCCACAATGGAGATGCCGCCCTGATACCAGGCCTGCACTTCGATGTCGCGGCCAGGGACCGGAATCAGCGAGCCGTTGTGCGCCACACAGTTTTCAGAGTCACCCTGCGCCGCCGGCAGCTTGTAATAACTCGCCAGGCTCAGCTTGTTGTCCTTCAGACGGAAGATGGCATCCGCGCCCCACTTGTTCGGGTCGTTCGGACGGCACCGCGCCCCCAGACCTCCACCCCACTCGTCGGTAAACACGACTTTGCTCCCATCGTTCGAGAAAGAAGCCGAGTGCCAGTACGAATAGTTCGGATCGTTTACCGCATCCACGCGCTTCGGATGCACCGCGTCCTTGATGTCGAGCAGAATTCCATTTCCGGAGCACGCGCCCGCCGCCAACCCAATCGCCGAGTACACCGTGATGTCGTGGCACTGGTTCGTGTCCGCAGGCTTCTCCTCTTTGCCGTTCTTGCCGTGAGTGCCGCCGTTGTTCAGGCCGTTCAGCGCGCCCGTTCGCGGATCGATAAACACCCGAGGGCTGGATACCACCTTCGCATCCTGCGGCGCAGCCACCGGAACTTTGATCACGTCGATACGAAACAGCGATGTGTTCGGGTCCTTGTCCGGGCTTTTTTCATCGGAGCACCCAGCCAGCTCTTCCGCCTGACGCACAAACGATGTGCCCGACACGTAGATATAAACATTGTCTTTGTCGTTCGGATCCGTCACCAGAGTATGCGTATGGGATCCACGGCACGTCTGCACCGCCGCGACTTGCTTCGGATTCTTGATGTCTGAAATGTCAAAGATCCTCACGCCCCGGAAACGGTCCTTTTGCGCGGCCGGCGGGCGACGCTTTTTTCCCTTCTCCTCTCCTGCCGGCGGCGGAGGCTCCGGCGGAAACCCCTCCATGCCGCAATCCAGCCGTCCATTCGGCATCTCCACCGACATGAACAACAGGTTTCTATACACAGACACATCCCCCTGCCCGCCCGGACACACCAGCGACGTCAGCAATGTGGCGTTCGCCGGATTCGAAATGTCAAAAATATCCAGGCCATAAAAATTCCCCTGGAACAGGCGGTTGCCCTGGAACGCCAAGTCCGAGTTCGAGAAAGCAAGCTGTGCGATGACCAACTGCATCGGCTTCGGCATCTTCTCGCGATTGCCTATGCCGAGCTGGCCAAAAACGTTCTGCACCTTCGGATCATCCGGATCAGAAGCCCCTAGTTGAAACGCGTCAGGCTTCTTGAGCAGCTGGAGGTGCTTGATGCCCATGGACGCTTCGCCCGCGTCATACAGTCCCGGCGTCAGTTTGGCGCGCGGATCGGTCGCATCCGACCCCGTCATCCCCGGCGGTAGCGACGGCGCAGGTTGCGGAGCAAACGGATTCTCCTCTTCCTCCTCGGGTTCCTGAGCGGGCGGCGGTGTTGCAGGCTTCTGGGCCTGTGCCTGTGGCGGAGTTGCAGGAGTCTGCGCTTGCATCCTGCTCACACCGAAACAGAGAATTAGCGCGGCCCCCAATACACACAGGGCAAGACTGGGCACTCGATTCATCGTTTCTCCTCTAAAGGTTTTTTCTCCAACATCGTCTGCATAATCCTGATCTCCGCCCGCTGCCCACTATCCACA
>JBGPLB010000042.1:0-27565 GCA_041486245.1 Candidatus Acidiferrum sp. | reverse complement strand
CTCCGCGGTCGAGAAGCTCAAGCTCCACGAGGACGAGGCCGTTGGCGCGGGCATCGTGAAGCGCGCTCTCGAAGAGCCGACGCGGCAGATTGCTCAGAATGCTGGCGCCGAAGGCGCGGTCGTGATCGGCAAGATCCGCGAGTCCAAGGAAGAAAACTTCGGATTCAATGCCGAGACCGGCGAGTACGGCGACATGGTCAAGATGGGCGTTATCGATCCGGCCAAGGTCACCCGCCTTGCCCTTCAGAACGCAGCCTCGATCGCGGGCCTCATGCTCACCACCGAAGCCCTCGTCGCTGAAATCAAGGAAGAAAAGGCTGCAGCTGCTGGCGGCGGGGGAGCCCCCGGCGCAGGCGGCATGGGCGGCATGTACTAGGTTTACCAGCTAGCCCAAAACCTCAATCCACGGGGCGTCCTCGGTGCAAACCAGGACGCCCTTTTTTTCCTTTCGCTTAGCTGGACTCTACGTTCTATAGACATCATGCATCATGTCGTAGCTACTATACGATCCGGTGAACCCTTATGTTTGAGCTTCTCCAAGCGGCGGCACCTCTAAAGCGCACCTTCTTATCCTGGCTTGGCGCGGCGTGCGTTTTGTCAGGCGCCTGCGTGATGCTCTCGGCTAGGAGCTACAGCTTAAGCGCGATGCTATTCATAATCGCGGGCAACATTCTCGTCACAGTCGACGCTCGGCAAAAAAAGGTAGTCGGACTGCCTGGTCTCTCGCCCACACAAAAAATCTGAGCGCGCGGCTTCCTGACCGAAATTGACACTTACCACATGGTTTGGATTCCAGCTGACTGAATTCGGCGATCACATGTTACCAAGGGAAGCTCCAACCGGAGTGCGGTTGCCGCGATTATTCTATCGGGCATGTCCGGAACGGCATCCCGGGAAACGTTCTCCAATGCGTTTGCAACATCGGCGTCAACGGCTGCAATGAACAATCCCGAGTTCGGGTCAGCAAGGGCTGCACGGAGACGTTGAAGCGCGGCAGGCGGAATTCTTCTCCGCTCAACCAGGTAAACGGTCTCGATGAGCGAAATAGCCGAAACATATACATCGCGTGAGTCCCGGATGGCATCTTCAATAGCCGTACGGGCAACAGATGACAATTCTGGCGAGTTTTCGAGATACCACAGAATGGTGTGCGTATCGAGCACCAGGCTCATAGCTTGACGTCGCGCGGAAAGTTGCCCCACATCTCGCGGCGGGCTTCAGCAATATCCTCGGCAGTGATATGTATGTCCAGGTCCGCCCAGAGTCCTAGCAGGCTGCGGCGAGGCTTTTTCGCCCCATTCTTCTCTTTCAACTGGTCCACAAACTCCAGAACTTCCTCCTGCTTGTTCGGAGGCAAGTTGCGGAGCTTCTCAAGGACTTTTTCTTCGAACGTCATGGAAGGTCTCCCATGCAATCTTCGCTCATTATACCTCTGCCGTCAGATTCAGCGCCATTTCGCGGCGAAAGAGTAGCTTCCTTGCCTCTATCCCCCCTCCTCCGCTAAACTCTTCCCGCCTCGCACTGCCGACTCTTTCAGGGGAGAGTCATACGCCATGAACGGACTTTTGCAGCGGATTCTTCCGCGGGAACTGGGCTTTTTCGACCTTTTCGCCAAGCAAGCCGAAAATATTCACGACGGAGCCGAAGCCCTCGTGAAAATGCTCTCGCACTATACCGGCGTCCCCGAACAGGTCCAGAGCATCAAGGCCATCGAGCACGAAGGCGACGAAATCGCTCACAATCTCCTCACCAAGCTCAACCAGACCTTCATCACGCCCTTCGATCGCGAGGATATCCACGAGCTTTGCAGCCAGCTCGACGACGTCATCGACCTCATCGACGCCGCCGCCAGCCGCTTCGTACTCTACCGCGTCGACGCGATCCGCGAGGGCACAGTAGACCTCGTCAAGGTCCTCGTCTCGGCCACCGCGGAAGTAACCGCTGCCGTCAAAGCTCTCGGTACCCCCGACAAAGCCCTTAAGCATTGCATCGAGATCAACCGCTACGAAAACGAAAGCGACCGTCTCTGCCGCACCCTTATCGCCCAGCTTTTCGACGAGGAAAAAGACTCCGTCCAGATCATTAAGTGGAAGGAAATCTTCGAGGTCATCGAAACCGCCGTGGATAAATGCGAGGACGTCGCCAACGTCATCGAAGGCGTCATTATCAAGAGCGCTTGATTCGCCGATGCCCAGTTTTCATCTCTTAATCGCGGTAATTATCCTCACGCTGGCCTTCGAGTTCTCCAACGGCTGGCATGACGCCGCCAATTCCATCGCCACGGTCGTCTCGACCAGGGTCCTCACGCCGTTCCGCGCTGTCGTCTGGGCTTCTTTCTGGAATTTCGTCGCCGCCTTCATTTTTGGCACGGCCGTGGCCACCACCATCGGCAAAGGCATGATTCACATCGAGCTGATCAATCAGCAAGTCCTCCTTTCCGGCCTCCTTGGAGCGATTTCCTGGAACCTGATCACCCTCACGTTGGGCCTCCCAACCAGTTCTTCTCATGCTCTCATCGGCGGCTATGGCGGCGCCGCTGTCGCTTATGCAGGCTACAAAGCGTTGATTCTCAGTGGTTGGGTCAAGCCAGTGATTTTTCTTTTTCTCTCGCCGATTATCGGGATGATCCTCGCGATTATTCTGACTGTCATCACCAGTTGGATTGTCCGGCGCCAGCGCCCCCAGAAAGTGGACCGCTGGTTCCGCCGCTTGCAGTTGCTCTCCGCGGCGCTCTTCAGCCTCGGTCACGGCACGAATGACTCGCAGAAAGGCATGGGCCTTATCACCACGGCGCTCGTCGCCGGTGGCTTGCTCAAATCCTTCGCTGTTCCTTACTGGGTCATCATCTGCTGTCACTTGGCCATGGCTGGCGGCACCATGGCTGGCGGTTGGCGCATTATCAAAACCATGGGCCAGCGCATCACGAAGCTCACGCCGTTCGGCGGCTTCGCGGCGGAAACTGCTGGCGGCCTAACCCTCGTGATGAACGCCTCCTTCGGCATCCCCGTCAGCACCACCCACACCATCACCGGCGCCATCGTCGGCGTAGGAGCCTCCCGCCGTCTTTCCGCCGTCCGCTGGGGCGTTACCCGCCGTATCGTCTGGGCTTGGGTCCTCACCATCCCTGGCGCCGCTCTCATCGGCGCCGGTCTGTTTCATCTCCTCTCCCCTCTCCTCCGCTAGCCCCGTCGGCCCCATCCCCGAAGTTGATTTTGCTATTGGCTATGATGACGCCCAAGTTAGCGCAGCTTGTTTTTTCCCCTGACCCGCGATTGCCGCCGCCTTCCTGAAATAATCCTGTCTTTTGTCATCACCTTTTGATACACAGTCTCCGAACCTTGAAAGGCAGGTCCACATGAGCACAGCTAACTCTTTGGGACGCGAGCTCTCCCGGGAACTGGATCTCGAGCTCCTCATCATGCGCCTCGCTTGTTCGCTGCCCTTTCTCTATCACGGCAGCGCCATCTTATTCGGCGCGTTTGGCGGCCCGGGCCCAACTGGCTTTGCAGCCTTCATGCACGCTCCCGCAATCGTCGGCTACCTCGTGGGATTGGCGCAGTTCGCCGGAGGCATCGCGATATTGACCGGCGCGCTGCTCCGCGTTGGAGCCGTCTCCGTGATTATCGTAATGCTAGGCGCTATCTTTCTGGTGCATCTCCCGCACGGTTACGATATCGGCCGTGGGGGCCTGGAATACGCGCTGACGGAAATGCTGCTCTCCCTAGGTTTGTTGCTGGCAGGGCCGGGCAAGTATTCTCTTGCCTCCGTTTTGCCCGCCCCGCTACGAAAGCTATAGGAGGCCGCGTATCCAGCTAGACCCAGCCGGATGCCACTGGCGGCTATCGCCCCGTGTTCTGGCTATGCCTAAGTTCTGACCAAACCACACCTTTTCCCAGAACTGACTTCCCCCGTAGTTCAGGTTTGCAACCGGATAGCCCGCGAGGGCAAGGGGAAACACCTGCCCGTTATTTGGACTTCTTGCCAGTTTTCTCCTCCCGTTTCTAATTGTAGATTGAAGCTGCCCCGGTCCAAGGTGAGGACATGAGCGCTTTTAGCGATCTAATCCAAAATAATTGGTATGCCCTGGCTAACATCCTCGTTCAACTTCTATTCCTGATCGCGGGTGTTTGGTTCGCTCGCAATATCCTGAAAGGGATAAGAGCTTCCCAAGAGCAGTTTGGGGCGCTTCTAAAACTCTCGATTACAGGTGCCGCTGGCGAGCGAGACTCGTCAGCCGCCGGTCCCAAGCGATCCCTGGCGGAAACGAGCCCCTATTGGCTGGTGCCGTCGGAAATCGTGCCAACGGCCGTGCCGGAGCCCACAGCGACCGGTCCGAATCGCTTCGCACTTGCCAGCCGCAAGGTGCTTCTCTGGTTGCAAACACCAATGAGCCACGCAGAGGTCTCCCCCTTGCGACGAGTCATTACCTGGCTCCAAGCACCGGCCGGGAACTGATCTGGTCGATGTTCCTTGGCCACAATTTAACCGTGCACTGAGGCCCAGCGCCCAGCCCGATTCGTTTTAAGCGCCTTTCCCCCAAGGCTGTTCCTGCAATCTGTGCAAAAAGGACAGTATCCATTCCGCAACACAGTACTGCCAGTCTATTGCTCTGGACAGCCTACCCCCGCATCCTAAAATGACACCAGAAGACTTTGTTTGGTTGGCACTAGCAGCCCAAATTGGTAAGAACCGGAAGATAACACCATGTCAATGCTGAACCGTAAAGATTTGGAGCACCTCGAGCGGCGCGAATTGCAGCTCACCTTACTTTCCGCCGTGTTTGTCCTGGTGCAGGCGGCCGGTTTGGCGGTCCTCATGTACCCCCTGGTCTTCGTGCGCGTCGACAACGGAAACAAATGGACGCTGCGTGTGGCTTATTTCGGCTTTTGCGTTCTGACCCTGCTGTTTGTTGGCTACCTGTTGGATCGTCAGCGCCTGGTCCGCAAGCTGAAACAAGATTTGCTCGAGCAGTTGGAACGCAACGTCCAGCTTCGCCAGCAAGCCAGCGTCGACATACTGCAATCGATGCCGGGGCAGGACCATTTCTGGGATCGTCTAGCGATGGAACATCGCAGGGCCATGACCATGCATAAGACGCTCTCTCTCTTGCTAGTCCAGTCCAAGCGCGGCTCCAGCACGGGAAACGCCGAAAAAAACACCGCCGCAGCGGGCGATGCCGCCAAGGCAATGTCCCGCAAACTGCGCCCCACGGATTCAATCTACAATCTCTCGCCCGACATCTTCGCCGTCGTCCTTCCGGAATCCGATACCTTGAATGCAAAGCAAGTGGCTGCCCGGCTTCAGGAAGAGCTGCGAGCCGTCAGGGCCACTCACGGCCTGACGTTTGAAATATCGGTTCACAATTATCCTGAGCACGTGCGAAGCTCTCACGAATTGGAAGACATCGTGAAGTCGCTTCTGCCGGATACGCAGAAGAGCGAGCTGCCCGTTCCCGTAGGATCTGTCTAGCCGCGCGGGGCTTTTTCTCTGCAACCCATTGAAAAAAATAGGTTAACGACCCTGCGAGATTCTTCTTGACAAATGATTACGTCTATGAAATAGTTACTGATAGGAAATGCTGCGACTTTGCTCCATGGCGCCAGCTTCGTGCTGGCACTTTTCTTTTTTGGTGCCATTCCTTTTCTAGCTAAGCCTTTTGTTTGCCACTCTTACGCGACATGCCGCAGTTTTCACAATTTTGGTGCATCCTAAGTCCTTTGCTTGCCACTCTTGCAGACACCCTGCACTGTAAGTCCTTTCCCTGCCGCTCTTACGAAAAACACCGGGGGTGGGGTATCCCTAACCAAAAATACTAGGTGGCCGATCGAGCCCGCACCACACGTTTACCTCCATGTGCTCGGCCTCAACAAGGCCCAAACACCGAGCCCACAAGAAGGGTCACCGGTCACCGGTCACGATGTGCGACTTTAATGGCTTTACTTTCATCAAATTCGGTAAACTAAGCCGCAGGCGCCAGTGGGACAGACTTTAGTCTGTCTCTTCCTGGCTCCTTGCTAGCACATAAGAATTTCATGACCAACCAGCCAGCCCATTTCGCCACCGTCGAAGAAGCCGTTGAAGAGATCCGCCAAGGCCGCATGATCGTCCTGGTGGACGATGAAGACCGCGAAAACGAAGGCGACCTCACCATGGCCGCCGAGAAAATCACGCCCGAAGCCATTAATTTCATGGCCAAGTTCGGACGCGGGCTTATCTGTCTCGCACTGACCGAACAGCGCTGCGAAGAGCTCCATCTCCCTCTGATGTCGCCCATCAACACGTCCGTTCACGGCACCGCCTTCTGCGAAGCCATTGACGGCCGCCTCGGCGTCACCACCGGCATCAGCGCCTCTGACCGCGCCATCACCATCCTCACCGCCATTGACGAAAAAACCCGCCCGCAGGACCTCGCTCGCCCCGGCCACATCTTCCCCCTTCGTGCCCGCAACGGCGGCGTCCTCGTGCGCGCTGGTCAAACCGAAGCCAGCGTGGATCTTTCCCGCATCGCCGGTCTGAACGCCTCCGGCGTGATCTGCGAAATCATGAACGAAGACGGCACCATGGCCCGCGTGCCGCAGCTTCACGAATTTTGCAGGCAACACAATTTGAAAATGCTGACGGTCGCGGACCTCATCCGCTATCGCATGCAGCACGAGCGTTATGTACGCCGCTTCGCGGAAGCCGTTCTTCCCACGCGCTACGGCGACTTCCGCATGATTGCCTACGCCAGCGACGTCGATCACGATCAGCACATCGCTCTCGTTCGCGGCAACCTCGAAGGCGAAACGCCGGCGCTCGTTCGCGTGCACTCGCATTGTCTGACGGGAGATGTCTTCGGCTCGACCACCTGTGATTGCAACGAGCTTGTTTCCCAGTCGCTCGCGGCCATCGCTAAGGAGGACCGCGGCGTTTTCCTCTATCTCCATCACACCGGCCGTGGATTCAGTGTCGATACGCCCGAGGCAGCTGGCGTCTTGCCCCAAATTCATGTTCACAAACGCGGCCAGCTCGACCGCGAGCCCGCCCGCCAGCGCATGGTCCAGCACGAGAGCGGCATCGGCGCGCAGATTCTGATCGACCTCGGCCTGAAAGACATCCGTGTCCTGACCAATCATCCCAAAAAGGTAGTTGCCCTCGAAGGCTACGGAATCCGCATCGCCGACCAGGTCCCTCTACGCCTCGAGCAACTACGTCCTACTCACCAGGCGTTCTAGCATGCTGGTGCTGTCGCGGTGGGATGGATGCGCGCAGGGCTTTCCCCCGAGCTCTTAATACCGAGGCTGCGGCAGGTGGTGGTCAGGTGTACTTCCCGAAGGAGGAGTTTTCGATGGGGCGGTTGCCGGCTTCGCCTGCGGTGGATGCGCGCTTCTCTGCTGCGCGGTCTTTCCCGCGAAAATATACTTGCGCATTTTTTCGAGGCGCTTGGGACCGATGCCCTTGATGGCTCGCAAATCATCCACGCTCTTGAATGGTTCGTACGCCTTGCGCATCTGAAGAATCTTTTCCGCTGTAACCGGGCCGATCCCGGGCACCTGCTGCAGCTCGTCCGAAGTGGCGGTGTTCAGGTTAATCGGCGCCGCAGGCG
The DNA here is from genome assembly GCA_041486245.1 of Candidatus Acidiferrum sp. Classification (GTDB taxonomy): domain Bacteria; phylum Acidobacteriota; class Terriglobia; order Acidiferrales; family UBA7541; genus Acidiferrum. Next base: position 19,980 of record JBGPLB010000042.1, on the reverse strand, counting down.
GCTTCTTATTCGCGGAAAGAACCGCTGGAATCATACAGAACGCAATGAGAGTAAAGGAAAGTCGTGCAAAAGATCGCCAGGCCATAACGGCCTGATAATGCAACAATTATATTCTTAAATCAATAATTATCACGGCGGCGCAACCTAGCTCAACTTCTTGCCCTGTGCATCGAAGACTTCGGGTTCGCCGAACAGCGCGGCTTGCGATTCGATTTGCGCGCGGTCGCCGACGAGAACGATCTGCATGTTGGCGGAATCGAGATACTTGCGGGCCGTTTCGAGCAAATCGCTCGGCGTCAGCGCGCGCACTTTCTGGCGATAGGTCTCCAGATAATCTTCCGGCAGTTCGTTCAGCGCTACGACCGCGATTTGCGATAGCAAGCCGTTTTGCGTGGCAAGCCCCATCGAAAAGATGCCGCTCAAATAATTCTGCGCGTCGGCCAGCTCACTTTCCGGGACTGGCACGGAACGTAGCTTGTCCATTTCGTAGAAGATCTCCGTGAGCGATGCCGCAACCACGTCATTTCGCACCGCCGCCGAAACCGAAAAGTAGCCGTGCTGGCGGAACGCGTTCACGCCGCTGCGCGGACTATAGGTGTATCCCTTATCTTCGCGAATGTTCATGACCAGTCGCGAATTGAACGCTCCGCCGTACAAACTATTCGTTAGGCCCAGCTTTACCCAGTCCGGATGCTTCCGCGTGATCGCGTGGCAACCCGTGAGAATCTGCGTCTGCACCGCACCTGGCAAATGCACCAGATAAACGCGACGCCCGCGCGGATTTGCCGGACCGGCGGAGGGCTTTGTCTCGGGTTTCTTCCCCTGCCACGCGCCGAAAACCTTTTCGGAGGACTTCAGCATTGCGTCCGGCTGAAAATCTCCGACGAGCAGCAACAAGCTGTTTTCGGGCGTGTAGAAGTCGCGGTACACGCCCAACAAATCATCGCGCTTGTACGCGGCAACTTGCTCTTCACTCGGCGAAACCTGAGCATAGGGGTGAGCGCCAAACAACACTCTGCGAAGCCGCTCGCCGGCAAGGAATCCCGGCTGCGTCCGCTCCAGTTTGACCTCTTCGAGTTTTTGCCGCCGCTCGCGCTCAAACTCGGCTTCGGGAAACGCCGCCTGTCGCGCCAATTCGTCGACCATTCCAAGAAGCGGCTCAGCGAAATCAGAAAGTCCGGCAAAGGAAATTGCGCTCGTATCCGCGCCCGCACTCGAGGAAAGATCCGCGCCAATCCGCCTCAGATCTTCCTCAATCTGCCGGCTCGCGCGCTTGGCTGTGCCGGTTCGCACCACGGTGGCCGTCATTTCCGCGAGCCCGGTTCCGCGGTCGATCGCCGCCGCGTTTCCGGAACGGAAAAACAGTTCGCCGTGAAATTTCGGAATCGTATGCGATTCCACGAGAATCACTTCCAATCCGTTTGACAGCCGCGCTCGCTGCCGCGTCGGCCATGTCACTTGGCGTTCGGGAGCCAGCGCCGGCACCGTGTTATTCAGTTCGACTGCCCGCGTAGCCATTACGCAGCCTCCTTGACTCCGGCAGCAGCCGGGCGCCGAAACACGATCGCGCGCTTTTCCTTGCGCAAGTACTTGTTCGCGGCTGCCAGAATTTCGTCCCGCGTCACGGAAAGAAAACCGTCGAGCACTGTATTTACAAGCTGAGGTTCGCCGTCAAAGAGCGTGAAACACGCAAGCAGATGCATCAATCCATATCGCGGCATGCCGCCGTGGCCGCTCTCGAGCAGCGAGAAATAGTCCGATTGCCATTTCACTTTCAATTGCGCCAGTTCGTCTTCGCTGACGCCATTCTCCTGAATTTCGCGAATCACTACATCAAACGCCGCCAGGGCCTGTTCACTCGAATACTCCGGTTTGTGCAAAATTCGGGTGACCATTTGCGTCGGCCCGTTGTATCCAAAAATATCTTCAATTCCTCCGTCGAGCTCGACGGCCACTTGTTTCTCCAGTACGAGTTCGCGATAGAGCTTCCCCGCGCGTCCGCCGTGCAGCGCCTGATCGAGCAGCGCCATCGCGCACCAATCGGTGGTCCGCCGTTTCGGGACAACGTATCCGATGGCCATGGCGGGAAGCGTTCCGAATTTCTCTTCTACTTCCCCGCGCCGCTCTTCGTTCTGTTCCGGCTCGGCCGGATCCGCGAAGGGCGGCGGCGCGCCGGCGGGAATATCGGCAAACAATTTCGTCGCCAGGGCAAATCCCTCTTCCGGTTTTACGTCGCCGAGCATGAGTAGAACCGCGTTATTCGGTACGTAGTACGTCTTGAAAAAAGCCTGAACATCGGCGAGGTCCGCGGCATCGAGGTCCGCGAAATCGCCATAAAAATTGTGCGAGTTCGCCCAGTTGCGAAATGCAACGGGCGGCAAATCCAGCCAGGGAAAGCCGCCGTACGGCTGGTTCAGAACGTTCACGCGCACTTCTTCTTTCACCACGTCGCGCTGGTTGCGCAAGTTCTCATCGTCCACTTTCAGCGCACGCATGCGGTCTGCTTCGAGCCACAACACTCTTTCAAGCGCGTTCGACGGCACGGCCTGGTAATAATTCGTCACGTCGTAATGTGTCGATCCGTTGAGCACTCCGCCGCTCGAATTGATGAGTTTGATGTGCTGCATTTTCGGCGCGTTCGCCGATCCTTGAAACATCATGTGCTCGAATAGGTGTGCGAAGCCGCTCCGCCCGCGCGGCTCGAGGCGGAATCCAATTTTGTAATACACGCCAACGGTCACCACCGGCGCGGCCGTATCCGGCGCAATCACCACTTTCAGTCCGTTCGCCAGCGTCGTGCTCTCGATCGCAATTTGCAGTCGCTTCACGCTTTTCCCCCAGTCGCTTTCACTTTTGCCTTCTTGCCCGCGGCAACCTTTTCCAGCTCCGCCAACATCGCTGCGGAATCCTGCGCCAGAACCAGCGCGGCCAAACGATTCACGGATTCATAAGCTTGCACGAACTCCGCGGGCGAATCTTTCATCGCCTCGATATGCGCCGCCACCACCCCATAATCTTCTCGCGAGAGCGGTCCAGTCCATGCTGCGCGCGGCCCCAGGCGTTCGAAGTTTTCCAGTACCTGCCGCGTAAGCGGCAGAAGCGCTCGCACTGCCTCGCGCCGTTTCATTCCAGCCGCGGTCATCAGCCGCGTGGCCGCTTCCATCAGAGCAAGTACACTCCCCGCAGCCAGCGCCCCCGCCGCGTGATAGAGCGGTTTTTTCGAGCCCTCGATGTGCACAGGAAACGCGCCGAGCGCTCGCGCCATCAGCCTGGCGATGCGCACTGCGGCGCTGTCGCCCTCGATCGCAAATACTCTTCCGTCGAGCAGTGGCACTCCCACGCCGCTGAACGTCTGCAAAGGATGCATCGACCCTACGGCTGCCCCACACTGCCGCACTGGATTGAGAACGTCGGAGCTCAACGCTCCGCTCGTGTGGAGAACTATTTTACCTCGCAATTCTTCCGCGCCAATACGCGCCAGTTCCCCGGCGACATCCGGGACGGCGCGGTCCGGCGTGGTAATCAGGATAACCTGCGCAGCAAGCACCTGACGCGTGAGAAAGGCATGCGCGCGGCCCGCACCGATGGAGCGCACCGCTTTGCGCGCGCTCGGCTCGCTGCTGCATACGACAGCGCCGATCTTCCATCCCAACTCGCGCAAGCGCCGTCCTAAAGCACGGCCTACGCGCCCTGCGCCGATGATGGAAAGTGTCCCTCCCATTACATGTTAGGATAACCTGAGGCTGTCACTCGACACCAACCTTCATGCACATTTTTGGGCTCGTTCTTTTCACTCTGGTTGCCGCCTTCTGGGTGCTCCATGGCATCCGCGTCGCCTATGGCGCAAGAAGACTCCCTTGGCTTAAATATTTCGAACCTGCTCAAGATGTAAGATGCCCGAGCATCTCGCTTATTTTTGCCGCGAGGGATGAGGAAGAAAAGCTCCCCGCGGCACTCGCGACTCTCGTCAGGATAGACTATCCGCGTTTGGAGATAATCGCCGTCGATGACCGCTCGCTGGACGCGACTGGCCGCATTCTCGACGATTTTGCGGCGGACCATTCTCGACTTCACGCAGCGCACATCACCGAGCTCCCGAATGGCTGGCTCGGAAAAACGAACGCGCTTCAGAAGGGATATGAAACTTCGAGCAGTGAGTGGCTTTTGTTCACCGATGCCGACGTGCGATTTCAGCCTGATGTGCTTCGACGGGCGATCACACTGGCTGAGCAAGACCATCTCGATCACCTCACGCTGCTCTGCAACGTGGAAATGCGCGGTTTCTGGGAGAAAACGCTGATTACGTTCTTTGCGCTCGCGTTTCACCTGACGACAGACGCTTATCGCGTGAGCGATCCAAATTCGCGAGCTTACGTGGGTGTGGGCGCGTTCCAACTGCTGCGGCGCAGTACTTACGAGGCGATCGGGACGCACCGGCGCCTGGCGATGGAAGTGGTGGACGACATGAAGCTGGGAAAGCTAGTGAAACAATGCGGCTTCCGCTCGGGGGTCGCGCTCGCGCAGGAATACGTGGTGGTGCGCTGGCAAGAGGGAGCCGAAGATGTGATTCGCGGCGTCACAAAAAATTTCTTCGCGGCCCTCGACTACAACTTTGCTCTTGCGGCGTGTGTCATGACGGGATTGCTGCTGCTGAACGCAGTTCCTTTTTTTGCCGTTTTTGCCGCGCATGGTTGGATTCGCATCTGTTCGGCGATCGCAGTGGTAATAGCGCTTTTTGTGCATGGCAGCGTAGCGGTGGTAACCAAGGTCTCCCCGCTGTACGCGCTGACACACCCGATAGGCGCTGTGCTTCTTTCGTATATGGTGGCGCGGTCCGTGGCCGTGACGCTCTGGCAGGGCGGTGTGACCTGGCGCGGCACTTTTTATCCTTTGGACGAACTGAAACGGGGCGTTGTTTAGCGACCGCGTTCGATAGAGTCGATGGGCGCCGCTATCTAAGCCGCTGGTTCGGCGGTGGGCGCAACTTCGATTGCAAATAATCCTGCAACGTCTTTTTGTTTTAGGGAACGGATACGGTCGCGCAACTGCGCGGCGCGTTCAAATTCAAACTTCTTTGCGGCTTCGCGCATCTGCGCTTCCAACTGTTGCAACATTTCCGCGAGCTGCTTTTCATTTTTGATGTTCGCTGCCGCGGCATCCAGTTCCGCATCGTCCGCAGGAACGGTCACGTAATCGGCTTCGACAATCCGCGCCAAATCCATGTCCACGGACTTGATAATCGACATCGGCGTGATGTTGTTTTCGCGATTGTAGTCGAGTTGCTTTGTGCGGCGGCGGTTCGTTTCGTCGATGGCCTGATTCATCGAGCCGGTGCGGCGGTCGGCGTACAAAATCGCGCGGCCTTCGATGTGCCGCGCGCAGCGCCCCATGGTTTGAATCAAGGATGTCGCGCTCCGCAAATAGCCTTCTTTGTCCGCATCCAAAATCGCAACCATCGAAACTTCCGGCAAGTCCAGTCCTTCGCGCAACAGGTTTATGCCGATCAAAACATCGAATTCACCGCGGCGCAAATCACGCAGAATCTTAATGCGGTCGAGCGTCTCTATTTCGGAATGGAGGTAGCGGCAGCGCACGCCCACTTCCGTGAAATACTCCGACAAATCCTCGGCCATGCGCTTGGTGAGCGTTGTTACCAGGACGCGTTCGTTTTTCTCCGCGCGGATGCGAATTTCTTCGAGCAGGTCGTCCACCTGGCCTTTCACCGGACGAATCTCCACCTGGGGGTCGACGAGTCCCGTTGGCCGGATGACCTGCTCGACCACCACTCCGCCGGACTTCGTGAGTTCGTAGGGTCCCGGCGTCGCGGATACATAAACGACCTGGTTCATGCGGTGCTCGAACTCTTCGAACGTCAGCGGCCGGTTGTCCAGCGCGGAGGGCATGCGAAATCCGTAGTCGACGAGTGTCTGCTTGCGCGCGCGGTCTCCGTTGAACATGCCGCGCACCTGGCCGACAGTTTGATGCGATTCGTCGATGAACATCAGGAAATCCTGCGGCACATAATCGAGCAGAGTAGGCGGAGCTTCACCGGGCAAACGCCCGCTGAGATGCCGCGAATAATTTTCGACTCCGTGGCAATAGCCTATGCTGCGCATCATTTCGATGTCAAACATGGTGCGCTGGACGACACGCTGCGCCTCGACGAACTTTCCCTGCTTCTCGAGTTCTTTTTTCCACCACCACAGCTCTTCCTGAATCGTGACAATAGCGCGGTCCCGCTGTTCCTGGGGCATGACGTAATGATTTTTCGGATAGATGGGCACTCGCACCAGATCTTCGGCGCCGGCGCGGACCTCGCCGGTGAGCGGATCGATTTGCCGCAGCTTGTCGATTGTCTCGCCCCACATTTCGATACGGTACGCGTAGTCGTCGTAGGTCGGATAGATTTCGATCATGTCTCCGCGCACGCGAAAGGTTCCGCGGCGCAAGTCCTCGCCGCGTTCGAACTGAATGTCCACCAGGCGGCGCAGAAGCGCTTCCCGCGAGGTGTGCTGCCCTTTTTCAAGCATCACCAGCATGCCGTAATAGGCTTCCGGCGAGCCCAGACCGTAAATGCAGGAGACGGAAGCCACGATGATGACGTCACGGCGTTCGAACAGCGAGCGCGTGGCGCTCATGCGCAGCTTATCGAGCTCGTCATTGATCGTGGCTTCTTTGTCAATGTAAATGTCGGCGGAAGGGACGTAAGCCTCCGGCTGGTAAAAATCGTAGTAGCTGACGAAATACTCAACCGCGTTTTCCGGAAAAAAAGATTTGAACTCGTGATAAAGCTGCGCGGCGAGTGTTTTGTTATGCGCGAGCACCAGAGCGGGCCGATTGAAAGCTTCAATGAGCTTTGCAACTGTAAATGTTTTTCCAGAGCCGGTGACGCCGAGGAGCACCTGGTGCTTCTCGCCGCCTTCGATGCCGCGTGAAAGTTGGTCGATGGCCGCGGGCTGGTCTCCGCGTGGTTGATAGTTGCTGCGCAGCTTGAAGTTCATGGAAGGGGTCTCCCGGCGCGAATTCCGGCCACTGCCGAAACCCTCATTATACTCCACGATGCAAATCGGCGCGGCTGCGGCGACCGCAGGCTGGAATCAAGGATGGTTGGCAGGCGCGTCCGCAAGAAGCAGCACTTGCGCGTGGCTCTCCGCGTCGATTGTGTAATGAACTCGATTCGAACCATCCGTTTTGGCAACGATCACGCTCATGGATTGATTCGCATCTTCCGTGGCGCGCACCACGAGTCCCGTTTTGAGCGAGAAGTAACTGATGATTTGGTTTTTGCCCTTGGCTGTGCCCATGGTGCGCAGATCGTGCAACTTGTAGTCCTCCGGCGTGGCATCCTTTTGAGACGATTTCTGTTTCAGGATCGCGGTTGTCAAAATCACGGCGCATTTTTCCTGAGATTGCTCTCGCGCACCGGGATCCCCTCGCGGCGTCAGCTTCATGGCGCTGCAAGGTGAGTCGTTGACGTACTCCGACTCTTTTTCCCAAGAGAGCCCGGTTAGCAAGGCTGTGGTGATCGGTTCTTCCGCCTTCCACTTCTCTCCGGGTTTCACGCCTTTCTCAGGGAGTGCTGCGCCGCCGCCAAAGCGACCCACCCATTCCCGCCACGCGGATTGTTCGTCCGTGGACAGCCTTTCCAGCCCTTCCACATCGGTCACTTGGCCATCACTATGAAGAGCGAGTTCGACGGTTTTTTCGCGCTTATCGGATTTTCCAGCATCGTTCGGAGCCTCAGTTGTGTTCGTCGTCGCGGCCGGATTCGATGCAAGGGCTGCAGGCGCGGCCGCATCCGGCTCGACGATTCGCGTGCGCAACCGAGCCAGGGACTTGCCGGCGTCAATGCGTAAATCTTCGACCTCGACTTGCAAGAGAATATTTGCGTTGATTTGTCCGCCGGTGGGGGCCATGGGAGCGGCAACGGTGCTTTCCGTGGTTGTGTTGGTGGCCGCGTGGTAGCCGATCTGATAGCGGATAATCTGGCCGACGCTAAGTCTTGGAAAAAGGATGACGCGGTCGGCATTGTCACGCGCCTCGCCGGGCAATGCCAGCAGCATTAGGCAGCAACCAAGGCATCGCAAACATTTACTCATGACGGGCAATCTGGCAGGTGTCCCTGCCGGGCATCATTTCTCCGGCATTTTGAAATGCTTGTCGAAAAAGTCGCTCGAAGCATGGTACGCGGCCAACCATGTTCGATGCATAAGAAAGTCGTGAATTTCATCGGGAAAAACCAATTGCTCGAAAGGGACGCCCTGCTTGCGCAGCGCCTCGGCTAGATCGACTGTTTCCGCAAACGGAACGTTGCGATCGTCGTCGCCTTGAATCAGGAGAACCGGAGAGCGCCAAGTGCTAATGGAAGCGAGCGGCGAGGATTCCCACGCCAGTCTTGCAAAATCTGTCCGTTCCCCCGGCTTGTAGGACGAAGCGAAGGTGGGAATCTCCGTGTTCCAGTCGTGGACGCCGTGCATATCGACTCCGGCGGCGAAGAGGTCCGAAGCGCGAGCCAAGCCGAGCGCCGTCAAGTAGCCGCCATAGCTGCCGCCCCACAAGCCGATGCGGGCGGGATCCACATCGGCGCGCGAGCGAAGATAAAGTCCCGCGCCCTCGACATCATTGAATTCGCTCGCACCCGCTGCACCGTAGTTGAGCGCCTCACGGAAGTTAAGACCATAGCCGATGCCGCTGCGATAGTTCACGGCAAGAACAACGTAACCACGGCTCGCCAGGTACTGATTCATCGCGTAGGCGTTGCTGTAGTAGAACATGTGGTGCCAGCCGAGCAGCATCTGGCGGCGCGATCCGCCGTGAAAAAAGACGAGCGCGGGATGACGGGCTCCATCGGCGGCGTTGCGCGGCAGAAAGAGCTGGCCATGAATTTGCATGCCGTCTACCGAAGAGAGAATCACTTGTTGAGGCGTGACCAAGGCATTCGCGGGGAAATCCGCTGGAAGCGATTCCGGCGCGAGATCGCGAATTTCTCCATTGCGGACGACAAGGGCAGGGCGCATGGTCGTGTGCGCATCGGAACGCAACACCAGAACCGTTTTATCATCGCTCGAGAGTACGGGCGCGGTCTCGATTCCCGTGCCTGTCGTCACGGCCTCCGGATGGTCGCTATTAGGCGAAACTCTCCAAACATGCCGCCGGTCAATGTCGTTCTGGTTCGAAGAGTAGACAATTTGCTGCTTGTTTGCGCTTGCCGAGACATATTCCACTTCGAAGTTTCCGGGTGTGAGCAGTTTCGCCGCGCCGCCGCCGGTGGGGACGGAGTACAAATGAATCCAGCCTCCACGCTCCCACGGAAAAACAATGCGATCGCCGGCTGCCCAGATCAGCTGATTCTCCGCGACCACTTCGTGGAAGACGCTTCCGCTGCCTTCATCGGCGTGCCAAAGCTCCTGGCCCTTGCCTGTGGAAGCGTCGGCGATTCGAATGGACCAGGGCTGTCCTTCGCGGCGTGGGCTGAAGGGAAGATTGCCTTTAGCCACGGCGATTCGAACGAACGCGATTCTTCGGCTGTCCGGCGACCAGGCCGCCTCGATATCGGTGTCCACGCTCGGATCCAGATAGGTGAGCGATTTCGTTGTGATGTCCAAGACACCTATGAAGCCGTGATCACCGCGCCGGCTCGTGAATACCAGCTTTGAGCCATCAGGCGACCACCGCAACCCGCCCAGGCTGCCGTTGGCGTGAATCAACTGTTCGGGCTTCTCGCTGCCTTCCAGCTTTGCGAGCCACACTTGCGTCTTGAAGAGGAAAGCAACGTTGCCTCCCTTTGGCGACACCGCGGGCGAGTGGCCCTCGCCTAGTTTTCTCGGCGCGCCGCCGGTCAAAGACACAGCCCAGATGTTCTGCTCAGCGCCTTGCGGCGAACTCTGCGGATTCGGATACGCGGCATTGGGAAATTCGAGGTCGCCGCCGCGCGTATAAACAATTGTTTCGGCATCCGGCGCCCAGCTGATCTCGCCAAGGTCCTGGCCGTCGTCTTCCTTGTACGCGGTGATTTGCCGCGGCTTGTAGTTTCCATCGGCCGCAAGCTCCGCGATCCAGAGATTGCGCGCACCCTGCGCGTTGAAGACCCACGCGACGCGGCTCTTTGCGGGAGCAGCGGTCAACTCGGTTGGAAACGGCGCGCTTAGAAACTGTTCGAGCGTCGGCGATTTTTGTGCGTTCGTCGCCGGGCAAATCATGAGCGCTGCGAGAATCACGAGCGGCACATAGCATTTCATCAACAGCCTCCAAGGAGTATGGAATATTGACGTCAAATTCATTCTTCTGAAATTCAATCCGCCGGCTGGCGCGCGGCCGCCTTTTCAACTGAGACCCGCGGCCCATCCAGCGGCCCAGATATTCTCAATACGCGGCCGGTTTCGTTCATTCCGGTAGTCCGCCCTCGCTGTTTTCCCGCGACCGAAGTCTCAAGCGTCAGATCCGCGTCACGCGCGAAGCTCACCGTGCCCCGCAGCGAAGTTTGCTCGAGACCAGACTCCAGCGTCAGATTCCCGACGGTCACCCTGCGGTTGCGCATAGTAAACGTCCCTTGGCCGGTTGTCCAACGTGATATGCCGGTATGTGGAGCGCCATCGGCTACGCTGGCGCTCAGGTCCCAGCCTCGAAATTGCACGTTTTTCAGCTGCAATTCGCCGCCTCCAGCCAGCGTTCGCAGGAGTTCGTCACGCCCAACTCCTTCCGTCACAACGTGCGCCGTCCCAGACGCCAAGCCCGCCAAGCGCTCCGTGAATGGGCCAGAGGCCGGGATTTCCGCGAGATTCACGCGATCGAGGTTCGCCGTCAGATCATACTTCGGACGAGGCACAAACGCGGCATTCAGCTGCGCATGCACCGTGCCGCCTGCCCATTGCGCCTCCGCCTCGCGCACGTCGAGATGCAGATCGTGCAAAGCTCCCATCGCATGCACATTTGCAAAAACCAGTTTTTCGATGGTCAATTCTCCGATGCTCAAATCGCCTTGCGCGTTCATTTGCCGAACGAGATCGCTCGCGGCGCGGCTCGACGATGTTCCGCCGAGAAGTGACGAGAGCAGCCGCTGCAACCAGTTGGGCCGCGCGCGTGGCCCGACCCAACGGTCAAGCTCAGCGGCGTTCATGCGATCCGTAGCTAAATGAAAATTCCATCTTGGGCCATCTTCGCCATCGGCAAGTCTTCTCTCGGTGATCGAGCCTGACCAACTGCCGCCGAAGCCATTTACTTTCGTCAGATCAGCGAGGCGCAACCCGTCATGCCAGTTCAGCGTGCTTTCTTGCACCGCGAGAGGCTGGTTCAGTCCGGCAACGGCAAGTTTCGCTTTATTGAAAAGAATCCTGCCGTTCCAGTGGCCGCTGTATGGCTTCTGCCAATCCCATCGCAGGACCGCTAGCGCATTTCCGGAGAGCTCCCATCCGTGATTCAACGGCCGCCCGAATGCCGCGGCTGCCTTGAGCACTTCTTCGACTTTCTCGACGTGACCTTCGATGCTAATGCTGCCGGTTTGCGCGCTCAAATCCTGGGAGAAAGTAATGTCCGCGGCGTTCTCCATCAGCGTTGCCATTCGCCGTTTCTTGGGCGCGAGAACGTCTCGGGCCGCGCCGCCAAGAGCGATCCGTACCGGCTCCGACACCAACCTAGTTCGTTCACGTTCGATGCGCACCGGACCGATCCGCACGGGGACTTTTAAGCCCGGCACCTGCAGGATCCCGCCATTACTCGAGAAACCTGCCCGCTCGACCTCCAGCGGCCAGCCGCGAAGGGTCATCGCTCCGGTGAAGAACTGCTCCGCGGAAACTCGATCGTCCACGTCCGGGTGAAAGGCCCTGTACCACGCGAGCAAGTCCGTCGCCTGAAGCCCCGCGGAATCCAGGTGCGCGTCGAATCCAGGCGCCGGCCCAGTCACGTAACTTGCTGTGCCTCGCAGATTCGAGTGAGGTCCTTCAATGGTCACTTCTTCCGCGCGCACGATTCCCGCGGCCACATCCCAGTGCCCTTTAACGCCAAGTCGTAGCCGAGGATTGTCGCTTCGCTCTCCCAAATCCCACCGATGGATTTGCGATGCGCGAGCTTCCACGGAAAAAATCCACTGCCCGGGCTGCGTTACCGCGCTTGCGCCTGCGTCGGATGTGCCGCTCTTCAGCGACCCGGCCAGAGTAACCACGCCTCGCATGCCGTAATCACGTCCGCGCAATAGCCGGAACATGTCCGCGAGCGAGACCTCTTTCCAGTTCACCATGATTTGCGCGGGCCGAAGGCGAGCCGAAGTTCCAGCGATGTCTCCCTGCACGGTCACGGTTCCCGCCGATTGCAGCACCACGCCGCTGCGCCATGGTTGTGCCTCGAGGCGCAGTTGCCAGCGGCCTGGCGAAACCTGGTCCACGCTTCCCGAGACTGCCGTTAGCGCGAACGGAAGCTTCTCATCAAGATTTTTGAAATTGACCCGGCCGTCATCAAACTCGATTTTTCGCAAGCGATTCACGGGCGCGACTGCGCGCGGCGGGCCATAGACGCTGGGGGCCGCATCCGCGGCTTCTTTCGCAGGAGGCAGCCACTGCTCCAAGTTCCATCGTCCCTGGTTGTTGCGCACGAAGATCAGGCTCGGTCTGGTGAGCGAAAGTGTTCCAAACTCAAAATGTCCCCGGAGCAGCCCGGTCCAGCGCAACCCCGCGGACAAGCTGTCCGCGCGCAAAAAATATTCGTTTCCGAACGCGGGGTCTTCTCCCACTGTCACTTGCACCGCATCCAGCCGCGGCGCGGGCAGCAGTTGTACAGAGAAATTTCCCACCTCGACCGGCCGTCCAAAGGCCGCCTCGAGTTGGGCGGTCAGGTAGGCGCGCATGCGGTGCGTACGAACAAGCAGAGACACGCAAATCTGCATGGCCACAAACAGCGCCACAATCGTGAGCGCCGGTTTCCACCATTTGCGCATGGTCCTCATGTTGTTCCGAAGTTTCGCAGACTGGACTGGAAATGAAAAGCTACGGGAGAAGCAGCTTCGCACCGCCGATGGTTTGTTCCAAAGGCCCGCATTCCCTCGGCATTTTCAAAACGATCCGCCCATTTCAATGCACGGTGTGCAGCATACGGCCCCAGCGCGTCCGAGCCGGAAGGTGAGCGAGCGTCTCGATAACGCCTTCCAGCCGCTGCAGAAAAGTCGTTTGCGTGTAGTCGTTGCTGGTGGCGTCCACCGACCAATAAATCAAAAACGGACGTCCCATGATCGCACTGCGATCCACGAATCCCCAGTAGCGGCTGTCCGAGCTGCGGTCCCGGTTATCACCCATGGCAAATATTTTTCCGGGCGGCACGACCAGCTCGTCGCCTTGCACGTAACGGCGAAGCTCGTTTCTCCACCCGGATTCCGGCACCACTTGAGGCGAGATCATCTGATCTTTTCCAGGTGGGAATGAATAGTTGAAGTTGTCATACGGGGCCGTCGCGTCGTGGACGACGTATGGCTCGTTCAGCGGTTTCCCGTTGACGTACATCGCCTGGTCCACCAGTTTCAGCCGGTCACCTGGCAGGCCGATGACTCGCTTCACAAAGTGCTGGTGGTCCGCGTATGGATATTTGAAAACGATTATGTCGCCCCGTTCCAGCCGGCGGTAGGGAAGCAGCTTCTCGTACCAGGCCCCGCTGCCGCCGAAGATGAATTTGTTGACGAGCAGATGGTCGCCAATCAGCAGCGTCCCTTCCATCGAAGCGGAGGGTATTTTAAACGCTTGAACGATAAAGCTGGTCCCGAACAGCGCAAGAAGGACAGTCACCAGCAGAGATTCCAAGTACTCGGAAATCGTCGTAGGGTCGTCGTGGTGTTCTGTTTTCTTGTGCTGAGCCGGCGCCGTGGATGCCACGGGCTCTTCGACTTTCAGCGCAGTCTCTTCTGGCATTCGTCCTCAGCCTTTCCGTTCCATACGCAGGTCACATCCGTTCCAGGTGTTCCATCGCGCTCTGCGCCGCTCGTTGCTCCGCTTCTTTCTTTGTGCTGCCTTCGCCGGTGGCCATGCGTTCGCCGTCGATCCAAACTTCCACCTCAAACATTTTCTGGTGGTCTGGCCCGCTTTCGCCGGAGAGCCGGTATTCGGCGGGCGGTTTTCCGTTCCCCTGCAAAAATTCTTGCAGAGCGGACTTGCGGTCGGAATCCGCAATTCGCTCGCCGCGCTCTTCGAGTGCTTGTTCGAACAGCAGCCGTTTGAGCATCTCACGCGTGGAGCCCAGCCCGGCATCCAGGTAAACCGCCGCGACCACGGCTTCAAAGGCATCTGCAAGCAGCGCCGGCTTCTCGCGGCCTCCGGTCTTTTCTTCCCCGCGCCCCAGTCGTAAATGCTCGCCGAGGTTGATTCGCCTCGCTGCATTTTCGAGAGAATGCGCATTAACAAGCCCGGCCCGGCTCTTGGAGAGCTGGCCTTCGCTCCATTCGGGAAACGATTCCAGGAGATATTCTCGCGCCAGCAACTCCAGAACGGCGTCCCCCAGGAATTCCAGACGCTCATTGTCTTGGATGGCCGCCGCGTCCTGGGAATCGACCGCGCGTTCAGCGCGCATCTCCGGAACCGCAGAGCTGTGCGTCAAAGCGCGCTCGAGAAGATCGGGGCTTTTAAATCGATAGCCGAGACGGTCCTCTAGTTGTCCTTCGTCGCCTTGTGTCATTTCCTTTGGCGGCGCGCGCAGCGCCGGCGGCGGCTATTTCGGTGCGCTCAACTGTGTGGCACCCAGCTTCTTGGCCTCTTCTGCGCCGCTCTTGCATGTCGGCTGCAGGCTGCCGGGCACCGACGCGCACTTGGTAAAGGCCGCAACCGCGGCGTCGAAATGAGAAGTTTTCTCTTCCGCAATACCCAGAACGTAATAGTTCACGGGATCAATTTCAGGACTCGGATCAACTTTCGTGGCCTCCTCGAATTCCGGAATCGCCTCCGCAAATTTGCCGCGCCGGAAAAAGACGAGCCCCAGCCCGCCATGGGCCATTGCCAGCGTCTGGTTTTTTGCCATGGTGAATTGCGCATCCGTCAGCCCTTCCGGCTTGGGAACCGTGGGAGTGAGCTCGATCGCCGACTTCGAGAATTTTTCTGCTTTATCCAGCTGCGACGTTGCGTTTGGCATGCTCGCGCTCCACGCGCGGGGAAGCGTCTGCCCAAGGATCGCCAGAGTCTGGACATCGTTCGGAGCGATGGCCACGTCCTTCTCCCCAGCGTCCTGCATCTTTTGAATTTCATTTGCCTGCAGGTAGAGTTTAACGAGAGTTGAATATACTGGCGCAAGATAGCGGCTCTGCGGATATTTCTGCACAAATGCCTCTCCTGCCGGAGTCTTCTTAGTCGAGTCCGTCAGCGGGATAGCATCGAATGCTTTGTATGCCGCGTCTTCTTCCGCGTTTACCGGCGGCGCCGGGGTATCCAGCGTCAGCGAGTCCGCCTTGTCTTTAGCGGCCGGCTGCTGGGCAGGCGGCGCGGTTTGTCCGCTTTGACCAGACTGGCCACTCTGTCCGCTCTGCGCGCTCTGGGCGGCTGCCCCAACGCATGCAAACAGCAACAATCCCCAAACTGCTCCCGCTTCTAGCCACTTCCGCCACGTCCCCTTCATTTCATGCCTCCTGTTGGTAGTTCGAGTCATCGCTCGAGTCTGGTCCTCGAGCTTGCCGTTCGTACCTCTAAACGCTCTTCGCTTTCCTTCTCGACCACTAAGGCCGTTCAACCGGCTTCTCGAGATTCACAACCTCCAGCCCTTTTTGCGCTGCCTGCTTGGCTTGCTCTGGTCCGCCAAGCACGGCCAACGCCGCTTGAAACTCGCTCCTGGCGAGGGCCGGTTGCCCTTCATCATCATAGACCCGCCCGAGGTAAACATGCGACCACGCCAGCACCATGGGGTCCTGCGTCGCCGCGTGATCTCCTTTTGTCAGCCTGCCAAACACTTCTCTTGCGCGCGGGCCGTCACGTTCCAGCAGCGCCACCAATCCCAAACCGTACCACGCGCGTATCTGGTCCGGATATCTTTTAAGTACTTTCTGAAAGGATGCCTCAGCCGCCCGCGGATTTTTCTCGGCGATCCGCCGCTCGCCATCCGTCAGCGCCGCGATGGCCTCGGCGTCGTTCGGTACCGTCGTTGGCGCCATTTTGCGCCGAGTGACTGCTTCGCTGGCAGCGTCGTCTGCGCTGTCCCCACGATCCGCCAGCGCAAACTTGATTCCATCAATCCGCTTGGCTTCTGCTGCAAGATTGATCCCTCTCACCAGGTCCGGAAAATAGAGCGCCATGGAAGGTTCGGAGCTCTCGTATTTCGCGAGCCCCTCAAAGATCGGCCTTACCAGCACATAGCCGTCCGCGTCATCGCGGTTCATCGCCGCTTCCCTCTCACCAGGCGAAATTCTCTTCAATTTAAGCTCCACCGCTCGCACCAAGCACTCGGCGAAATAGGCCGCAAAATCGTCGTGCAGGTCTGGAGCCAACCGAGGTGCCAGAGCTGCCTTTTCATAGAGCTGTCGCTTTACAGCAAGCACACGTGGATATTGCTGTGGAAGCGGATCGAGCAGGAAGTGCAAAAAGGCGTGCCTCACAATGTCTATCGGGATGTCATCCGACCCGCCTAATACGATCGAATAGTGCTCGCCGGCATTGCGTACGTTCGTAATCCGCCCCACCAACGGCTCTAGTATGACGGTAAACGTCCTCGGCGTCGTGGCATCCTGCAGGTGCCTCAGATACCCCGTCGCCACGAAAACGATCTGTGAAACGGGGTCGTGCACCTTTTCGATCTCCCGGTTGTAAATGGGCTGCAAATCCCTCCAAAGCCGCCCGATTTTTTGTTCTTCGTAATAGTTGGATAGGATTTCGCTGAAACCCTGAAGCGCCAGCACTTCGATCGGCTGGTCATCCCGGCTCATTGTGATCTGGAACTTCGGCGCGGGGCCGGAGAGAAGCCCAAACCAAATGTAGCGCGAGAGGGTGGCTCCCGAATCGGGCAACTCATGTTCCTTGTAGAATTTCCTGACTTCTTCCACCGCGGGACCTTGCTGATGCTGCATTTGCTCGCGAAGGCGAGCGCGCAGGGGATGCCAGTTCTCCGCGCTGACATTCGATTCGAATCCAGCCGCGAGCAGCGCGCACATCGTCGTGAACATTGCCTCGCTGCCGTCCACCGTAACGTTTGTAACGGGCGCGGTGTGGCGGGGCCCTGAAGGTAAAGGCACCTGCCCGCTCGCGGTCAGCGACCCAAGAAAAAAGATCGCCATCGCGCACAAGACCACCGTCGTTACTCGCCGAAATTGTTTGATCATGAATTTAGCCGCAGCTCTTGCTTGACTCGTTTCTACTTGAATCGCTTTCTCAATCTTTGAGGCTGGACAGACCTTCGCGTCTATCTCAATTTCCTCTGCCAACATCCCCTGGGGCGCTCACTCTCCTGTGGCTACCCTGCAGCATCCAGTCAATTTACAAGCGCCCTTCTCATCCGTCAAGGAATCACAACCCCGTTCCGCTCGCGCCACATCCAACTCTTGCAACTCCCCAGGCATCTGCTAACAGTGAGGATGCGTTCACACCTGCCGCGGGATGGCTCGACGCTATGCGTTCCCTGTCTACGAATGAATTGGCCTTAATTCTTAGTGTCTGCGTGCTGCCTGGATTGATGCATTCGGCTCTGGACGCCCAATTAGTTCGAGCAGATGTCGCGGCTCAGACCCAACAATCTTCCGCTAAGGTGCAGGCTCAGGCGTCTGCCCAGGATCCGCCCGCCGCTTCCCTCCCATCCGGAAAATTTCGAGTTTCGCAGGAAGTTCAGCTTACCGGTGATTCTTCCTGGCTCGACACCGGCATCGACGTGCAAGCGGGCGAACACGTCGTTGCCACCGCCAATGGATCGTTGCGCTACGCAGACCAGCAAACCGACACCGCTCCTACTGGCGTCGCTCGCGGCTTCAAGGATCTTTTGCGAAATCTTCCCTTCAACGAAGCCGGCCGCGGCGCGGTCATCGGCCGCATCGGCGAGGCAGACAGCTCTCAGCCATTTCTCATCGGCACAAAGCGCGACCTCGTCTCCCCCATCTCCGGACGCCTCTCGATTGGCATCAATCAACTCAACAGCGATACGGGGGATGGTACGTACACGGTTCTTATCGAAATTTACGCCGCCGATGCAAATTCCATCTTCTACACGGCCAAAACGGTGTCCACCATCCACGGCGTCGACAATCGTCTCTTTTCCAAGATCCCGCGCCGCATCTCTGATAAAGCCGGCGATCCCGGCGACATGGTCAACTTTCTGATCATCGGCTCACAGGACTCCATGGAAAAAGTCTTCACCACCGCGGGGTGGGTCAAAGTCGACGCCAACGTGACCGACACCATTCTCCACGGCATCCTCGAAAGTATGTCCAAGGAATCCTATCTCACCATGCCCATGAGCCCGCTTTACCTCTTTGGCCGGCAGCAGGATTACGGCTGGGCCCATGCCGAGCCCATTTCCGTAGTTGCCTCGCGCAATCACTTGCGTATTTGGAAGGCGCCTTTTGAAGTCAATGGCCAGATGCTCTGGGTCGGCGCCGCCACTCACGACGTAGGGTTCGAAAAGGATCAACGCAACAACGGCGTCACGCACAAAATCGATCCTAATGTCGACCTTGAGCGCGACTATGTCGAGAAAACGCTAGCCTCCACCGGGCTGGTCGACGAAATTACTCACATCCTCCCTGCCAACCCGATGCAAGAGGCCAAGACCGCTACCGGCGGCAGCTTCCATTCGAACGGCCAGCTCCTCGTTTTGAAACTTGGCGAATCTCCGCAGAAGCACTGACAAAATCAACAAACGCGACGACTCCGCGGGAGCGAGAAGACCAAGCAATACCGTATCCATGCAATTTGGGCGTGCCAGCCCCTTGGAGTGTCTGGACGACGCATGAGACGAGATTCCAAGTATTGGAGTATGATGGCTCCACTGGTTGCAGCCACTCGGCTCGCCACCTTCGGCCGGAGCACATCATGCCCGTGACCAAACCTCCGAATGAAGCAGCTCGCCTCGCTGCTCTTGAACGATACGCCATCCTCGATACCGATCCGGAACAATCGTTCGACGATCTAACTCACCTGGCTTCCTTTATCTGCAAAACTCCCATCGCCTTCATCTCTCTGATTGACGGAGACCGCCAGTGGTTCAAGTCCCGCGTAGGTGTCGCGGTTTCCGAAACGCCGCGCGAAGTCGCTTTTTGCTCCAGCACAATTCTGCAGCCGGACATACTGGTGGTTCCAGACGCGCTCCAGGACGAACGCTTCCGCAACAATCCCTTCGTCGTGTCGGACCCGCACATCCGCTTCTACGCGGGAGCACCGCTCATCAACGAGGACGGCTTCGCGCTTGGCACGATTTGCGTGGTTGACCAGGCTCCCCGCGAATTGACCCCTGAAGAACGGGACGCCCTCAAGGCCTTGAGCCGCCTTGTCCTGGCCCAGATGGAGTTCCGCCGCAATCTAATCCTTTTGAAGGAAGCCCTGAGCGACCGCACCAAGGAAGAGCACGAGCGCGAACAGGAGCTCCTCAAAGTACAGGCAACCCTGATGCGCGTCCTCGGCCTGCGCAGCTCTGCCTCGGCCTGATAATCCAGCTAAGCGATCCGTGTAAACATATTTGACGCGAAGCTTGCGAAAAGACTCACTCCTGCCCGTCGAGCCGCCTTGTCACACATTGTTCAGTTTGTAGTACAATAGGGCATGCGCAATGCAATCCAGGCAAGGCTTGATCCTCAGTCTCGGAAGACGCTGGCAGCGCTGGTTCGGGAAATGGGCTGGACCCCTTCACAGGTCGTCAGGGAGGGGTTGCGTATTTTGGAAGCAAGCCGCTTGCGCAGGAAGAAACGGGGAGTCATTGGTCTAGGAAAGTTTCGTTCCAGAGTATCCGATCTTGGCTCCAGCAAAAAACACCTGCGGAATTTCGGGCGGTGAAGCCCGCACTTCTCGATACCGGTGTCATCGTAGCCCTGTTGGACCGCAGTGAAAAGTT
>JBGPLB010000041.1:0-28013 GCA_041486245.1 Candidatus Acidiferrum sp. | reverse complement strand
CTCGCCCTTCTTCCTCTCGGCTATTTCTTCTGGTACGGCTGGTATGTTTGGGCCGCTCTTCTCTTCGGCCTCCGCTTTCTCCGCATCGCCCCAGTCTACGATCCCGTTCCCCTCGATCCGCCCCGCCGTTTCGCCGCCCTCCTAACTCTCATCGTCTTCATCCTCTGCTTCATGCCCGCCCCCCTCTTCGGCCTCTAGCAGCCGGCTGAAAAGGCCTTGTGGCACAGCCCATCCTGGCTGTGCATTCAAGATAAAGGCAATAGATTCAGCACTGGTTCCAGAAATTGTTTGCCATAACTTGCTCGGAATCGACATTTTCAGCAGCCTGCTCGGATTCCCACCTCCAATCTGTCGCAAGGACAAGAATCGCGGCGTTGCGGCACAACCTCTCTGTTCAGCAGGGTTTGCGCGAATTCCAGGTTATGAGTCACTTACACAAAATCGTTGACGGTACCTCGAATAAATAGTTATTGACAGGGGTATGCCCTTAATGGTATTCTTTCTTTCGGAGAATCAGACCCAATTGAGCTTTGCCGCTGCCTTTCCTGGCGGCTATTTTTTTGCCTTCTCGTATCTCAACACTCGATGCTCGGGTCTGATCTTTCCCATCGGTTGTCTGACAGGTCGCTCAAAAAACCTGTAGTTGTTACCCCGAGCAAAACTCCATAATTGTCATCCCGAGCGAAGCGAGGGATCTGCTTTTTCCAGGGTTTTTCAGCAGCCTGCAGAGCCGATGCGCTTTCCGTTTGCCTTTAACTCAAATCCACTTCTAAGAGGATTCCATGACGAATCAGAATTCCGGCACGGGTGTCACCACGCGTTGCCAGTTTCCATTTTCAGACGGCCGCGGGTGCCGCATGTTGCGCAGCCCGCACCATCCTTCCTTCTGTGCCTTCCATTCCCGGCAAGAACTCCAACTCCTCGAGTCCCAGCGCCTGGGCGGCGAAATTTCCGCCTCTCTCAACGGCGATTTCCTCACCGCCACCGACATCAACCATGTCCTCGGCAAACTTTTCGTCGCTGTCGCGCAGGACCGCATCCCCCCTCGCAAAGCCGCCGCTCTCGCCTACCTCAGCCAGGTCTTGCTCTCTTCCCTCCCGCACGTGAAGCAGGAGTTTCCGTTCGCCTACAAATTCGACCACTGGAATAAAGTCCTGACCGATGCCGCCCCTCTCTCGTCTCCTCCCTCCCTCACCAATTCCAACTCTTCTCCAGAAGATCTCCCAGAGCTCCCTCTACCAGATGCCCCTGAAGAAGAATGACCGTTGATCGACAGTGGGCTCCAAACAGGGACTCCAATTGGCTAAACCCGGGCTTTTGGGGAGTTCGCTGGCAGCGTTTATCAGGCGGCTCGGCTCAAACACAAGAAAAACCTCCAACAGGGAGGGAAAAAGAAAACCCGACTTGACATCAACCGGACTTCTTATGGAAAAACTTAGGCAATCACTTCCGAGTGGCCGACAACCAGGGAACTATCATGTAGTGGCTCGAACCCAAATGTCGAGTGGACACTCCTACCGGTAGCCCATCGTACATGAGCTCGCAAGACGTATTTGCCCGCTCGAGCCCGACTAGCGCTTTCGCCGGCTGGCAAGGGCCCATTGGTGTTAGCCAGCCGGAAGTCAATCAGCGAGTGTAAAACTGTTTGGCGAAAAATCAGAAGCTCAAATTGGTTCTTAGATTATCCAATGCGTCCCGAGAGTCTCGGCTCGTCTCGCCTCAGAGGCCAGAATGTAGGCTTACGTCCTCGCCTAGGAGAAGTCTCTCTTTTTACTGGATGCCAGTCGACGGGGCGCAAGTAGGAGCGTCTGCTTCGATGCGACGGGGCAAATTGTGCTTGATTAGATAGGCGATAGACAGATCAGAGTTCACTGTTACCGTGTTGATGATGGCATGAACCTCGGTGTTCTCAGTGAAGACCTGTCCCGTGGTGAAGGAGCGCTTTTGGCAGTTCGCGTCGTAAAAGTCGATACTACCGGAGACGACAGTGCCTACGAGCAGACCCGGGTGCGTGTGCCAGCCGCTGTAACCGCCAGGACCCACGATGATGTGCTGCACGTAGAAGTCCGTTGCTCCCTGGGTCCGCAGATGAAGGCGCCATTCGTCGTTTTCTCCATCTCTATTCTGCCAATCTTCATTTTCACCGTTTTTATTCGGATTGCTGCCTACTTGGAGATTTTCGCTGATATCGTTTTCAATGCCATTATTCGGATTGCTGCCTACGCGGAGATTTTCGTTGATATTGCCTAAGGCGGTACCCTGTGCCACGATTTGATTAAGGACGATCCCAACGGGCGGAGTAGCCAACGCTACGGTCGTCATGCCGAGCACGATCAGAAGGGAAATTTTGCTGAACTGCCGAAACCGGCCCTTTTTCATATAATCTCCTTTCAAGGTTATGGGAGGTCGATGTAGTTGCGGTGTCTAATCCTCAGCAGCGACTAGCGATTCGGAGTTACCCGAAAGAAGCCGCATGGCCTGTGAGACTCCACAGCTTTATCGCTAGCGGGAGATAGTTCGATGGATAACGGCTGTCAATGGACGGCTTCTAAACTCGCGCTGAACTGTATCTGAACCAGACAACAGCATGAAAATCAAATACTTACGACTCAATCATTGTTACGAGATAAAAATGCTACACTTAGCGACCAACGAGGTAGAAGTTGCCGCAGCCCGCCCAGTCGCGAAATGCTAAGGCCCGATTTGATGCCTTTGAAATAGATCTCTGCAGCGGTGAACTTCGGCGAGATGGAAAGCCAATTGCCCTCCAAGAAAAGCCGCTGCAACTCCTCCTCGCACTTGTAGAAAACTCCGGCGTTCTCGTCACTCGCGAGGAGCTTAGAAACCGCCTATGGCCGAGCGACAATTATGGGAGCTTCGACGATGGCTTGAACACCGCGATTCGCAAACTGCGTCAGGCCCTCAACGACTCGGCTGAGGCACCACGTTTCATCGAAACGATTCCAAAGCGAGGATATCGTTTCGTTGCTGCAGTCGAGATCATCCCTCTTCCAGTACCGGAAAGCGTGTGGTCCCGCAGTTCCATTCGATGGGGGGCCGTCGCCTGCGCAATAGCGCTGACCATTGGACTGGCCGTGGGAACAAAGCTGTTTTTCTCCCGCAAGGCGCACGCGCTGACAGACAAGGACACTATCCTCATTGCTGATTTCACAAACACGACAGGCGACCCAGTCTTTGACGGCACCCTCCGGCAAGGGCTGGCGGTGCAGCTTGAACAATCGCCCTTCCTCAGCCTCGTTTCCGATGAACTCATCCAGAAAGACTTACGCCTGATGGAGCAACCTCCCGATGCGCGGCTAACACCTCAGATTGCCCTGGACTTGTGCCAGCGGACACAGAGTGCTGTGGTCATCGATGGGTCGATTGCGAGTTTGGGCAGCCAGTATGTTCTGGGCCTCAAGGCGGTGAACTGCAGCACTGGTGACTCTCTGGCACAGGAGCAGGCCACGGCGGACGACAAGGAGCACGTCCTGAAAGCGCTTGGTGAGGCGGCGGCAAAGCTGCGTGGGAAGCTGGGTGAATCACTGAGCACGATAGAAAAGTATGATACGCCGCTTGAGGAGGCCACTACGAGTTCACTGGAGGCGCTACAGGCTTTCAGTCTTGGATGGCAGGGGCTTGTGGGTGTAGGCCCCGCTGATTCCTCCGACCCCGTGCCCTTGTTCAAGCGGGCCATCAAACTCGACCCAAATTTTGCTAAAGCGTACTGGG
The DNA here is from genome assembly GCA_041486245.1 of Candidatus Acidiferrum sp. Taxonomy (GTDB): domain Bacteria; phylum Acidobacteriota; class Terriglobia; order Acidiferrales; family UBA7541; genus Acidiferrum. The sequence continues at coordinate 24,281 of JBGPLB010000041.1, read as the reverse complement.
CGCTGGGAATGACCTATGGGAATATGGGGGAAAGCACGCTGGCTGGCGAGAACTTTCGGAAGGCCTATGAACTGCGTGAACACGCGAGCGAACGAGAAAAACTGGTCATCGAGGCTGCCTACTCCGACAGTGTCACCGGGGACCTCGAAAAAGGCAAGAGGGCCTATGAAGCGTTGGCACAGATGTATCCGCGAGATTGGGGGCCCCGGAACCTGCTGGGCTATATCTACGACACCTATGGGCAGTATGACAAAGCACTTGTGGAGTATCGTGAGGCCTTCAGACTGAACTCGGAGCCAGAACTGATATCCGACAATATTATTAACATGTATCTTTCGCTGAACCGGCTTGAGGAGGCTCGTGCCACTGCCGAAGAGAGACTGGCGAAAGAAATCGATTCTTCTGCATCGCACTATTTTCTATATCAGATTGCCTTCCTACAAAACGATCAGGCGGGCATGGCGCAGCAAGTGGCTTGGGCTGCGGGCAAGCCGCTAGCTGAGGACATGTTTCTCGCATTCGATTGCGATACAGCCCTCCACGCGGGACAGCTTGCGAAAGCCAGAGTCCTTTACCTCCGTGTCATTGGCGCCGAGAAGCGCGCGGAACACAAGGAGGCGGCAGCAGACTACGAAGCATACGAAGGCCTTCGGGAAGCCTTCTTCGGCAACGAAGCAGTGGCCCGGCACCAAGCCAGGGCTGCCCTCGCGCTCTCGACTGGCCGACATGTTCAGTTTCTCGCCGCGCTGACGTTAGCCGTGGTCGGCGAGGAAGCCCAAGCACAGGAGCTTGCCGATGATTTGGGCAAGCGCTTTCCGGAGGGCACTGTAGTCCACTTTGAATACCTGCCGCCCATAGAGGCGCAGTTAGCGCTGAACCGCAAGGATTCTTCTAAAGCGATCGAGCTTCTCGAGCCCGTTGGTCCATACGAACTGGCCGTTGTGGAGGACATTTATGTGCGAGGGAATGCTTATTTGGCCGCACACAAGGGCAACGAAGCTGCCGCCGAGTTCCAGAAAATTCTCGACCATCGCGGCATCGTCGTGAATGACTCTATCGGCGCGCTCGCGCACCTGCAATTGGGCCGCGCCTACGTGTTGCAGGGTGACAGGGCCAAAGCCCGCGCAGCGTACCAGGATTTCCTGACGCTGTGGAAAAACGCCGACCCCGACATCCCCATCCTCATCGGTGCCAAGGCGGAATACGCGAAGCTGAAATAGTCCCGAGGCAGCCTAGCAGCGCAGGCCCGGGGAACCCATCGGCCTGTCAGTGGACGATAAGTCGGCCAAATTCCTTGGCTGGGCGGAAACGTGGTCGCGGGAAGCAAAATACGAGACTCTGGGCGTAGTGCGGCAATCCGGAAGTTGCGGGATGAAACACGGAGGGACGGCGAAGACGCGCTCGGCTCTGCGAATCGACCGGTCAGCAGCCCTCACTCCCTAACTCCTTTGGAATCCGCACTTCCAGAAATACGTCCGTAAACTCTCTGGAATGAACACTTCCAAAACGTTGGACTTAAAACCCTTTGTAATGAACACTTACAGGAAAACCGGTGGGGGGGGTACAGGGGAGCCACACACGCGAGTCGCAGCCAAACTTTCGATTGACCGCCCTTCCAATCCGGTTAAGATGCATCCCTTGAACGCGCGCCTCGAGTTCCGCGCCACCATCTAACTAATGCCCCCACTCCTTCGCACCCTCCGTCTCCGCGACCTCTTTTTGCTCTTTGTCGGCTCGGTCATCGGCTCCGGCATCTTTCTGACTCCCGGCCTGATCCTTCGCCAGCTAAACGGCTCCGTCGGCTTCTCTCTACTTGTTTGGATCGTCGGTGGCGTCCTTTCCCTTCATGGCGCTCACACCTACGCCGAGCTCGCCGCCACCAATCCCGAAGCTGGCGGACTCTACTGTTTCATTCGCGACGGCTTTGGCCGCGTTTCCGCTTTTCTCTATGGCTGGAGCCTGTTCCTCGTCATCGCCAGCGGCTCTGTCGCCGCCCTCGCTCGCGCCTTCACGGAGCACCTTGCCGAAATCATTCCTCTCTCTCCCCTCGGCAAGACCGTTCTCTCCGTCGTCATGATTGCCGTAGTCACCGCCGTCAACGTATGGGGCACCCGCAAGAGTTCCAACCTCCAGAATTGGACTACCCTCGTCAAAGTCGGCATCATCGTCGTTCTCAGCGCCATCCTGCTATCCCTTGGCCGTCATGCAGGAGATTTGCCCCCCGCCCTCGGCTCTTCCCAACACGGCCTCGGCCTGCTCTCGAACTTCGGCCTTGCCATGATCGCCGTCCTTTGGGCCTATGAAGGCTGGCAATTCGGCACCTACAGCGCCGGCGAGGTCGTCGATCCCCAAAAGGCTTTCCCGCGCGCCTTTCTGTTCGGCTCGCTGACACTCGCGGGTCTCTACGTTGTCGCGGTCCTCGCTTACCTCGTCGCACTCGGCCCCGCCGGAGCCACCGCCAGCAATACCATCGCCGCCACGGCCATCGGCGTCGTTCTTGGCCGCAAAGCAGAAATCATCGTCGCCCTTACCATCCTCATCTCCACGTTCAGCGCCGCCAATAGCGTCATCCTCACCGCACCTCGCGTTTTCTACGCCATGGCCAATGACAATCTCTTCTTCAAAAAACTCGCTGAGGTCCATCCGCGCTTTCACACGCCCGCCGCCGCCATCGTCGCTCTGGGAGTCTGGTCCGCAGTGCTGGCGTGTGCCGGCAAATTTGCCGAGTTAATCGGCGGCGTCATCTTCATCGGCTGGATTTTTTACGGACTCGGCGCGGCAGCCATCTTTCCGCTTCGCCGCGCTGCCAAGGGCGCCGCGATTCCCTATCGCGTCCCCGGCTACCCTTGGACTCCTCTGCTCTTCGTCCTCGCTGCCGCCGCCATTGTCGGCAACGCCATCGTCGTTGCGTTCCTCGATCCGAAACAATTTATTAACCTGGCTATCGCCATCGCGCTTTTTGTGCTCGGCCTCCCCGCCTATTTCTTCTGGCGCAAACGCGCCGTCGCCACTTAACTCTCGAACGCCTTCACCAGGATTCGTAAACACGCTTCTTCGGGGGCAGGTGCTTCCTGACCAGTTTGCTTCGATTTTTTCTTGTAGGGGCACAGCATGCTGTGCCCGTCTTGAGGCTGCGCCCCATCTCGAGGCGTGCGTATCCTTGTTTCGGAGAATTCAATCTTGAGGATGCAAGTTCAGCATTCTCAGTGCTACCTCACGGTGATGGCGAGCCTGCTCGCTCCCGGGGCCGTTGGGCTGCAGTCTCAAATAAATATCCAAGTCCGCTACCTCTGCGCGATAGTCGTCTTTGCTCGCAGCCACGTCTGCCAGCGCGAGATAGGTTCCCGCAAACCTCGGGTTACGAAGCAGTGCCTCTCGCGCGCTCTTTTCTGCTTCGTCTGGCCGGTTGAGCTGAACAAGTGCTTGACTCAGGATTACGTAGCCCTCCGGTGCGACGTCCTCGATTTCCAATCCTTTTCGGACGATTTTCTCGGCCTCGGCTGCCTTTCCTTCCTGGCACAACAGGTAGCCGTATCCGAACTGCGCGAGGGCGTACCGCCCGTCGCTGAGATCGATGGACGTCTGGAACGCCCTCATCGCCTCATCAAAGCGCCCCAGCGCTGCATTTGCCACGCCGGTATTGTAGTAAGCCTCGAAAAACCCCGGGAACGCTTGCGTAGCCTTTGTGAAGTGTCTCAGACTCCCGGCAGGGTCATTCTTTCCCAGCCGCTCCAATCCCTTTTGGAATTCATCCCGCGCTTTGCCGGGGATTTTCAACTCTCTGACGGATACCGTGTAACGGCTCTGGCGAATGGCCCCCGATTTGGACTTCAGGTACAAGACCAGCTTCGAGGATGGCCCATCCAGCTGCGCGCTGGTCTGCGCCGCTTCGTACCCATCTTCATCGACCGCGATTTCGTACGTACCCCGCGGGAGGTTTTGCACTTTGAAGCGACCCTCCAGGTCTGTCAAAACGCTGCGAAATATCCCCGCTACGCGCGATTTCAGGCTCACCGCCACCTGGCTCGCGGGCCGCTTGTTGGCGTCCAGCAGCACGGTCCCGGAAATCTCTCCATCTCCATCTCCGTTCTCGAACTTGGAGACTTGCGCCTTTGCATCCGGTGTCCAAGCTAACAGTGTTAGGTTAAGGAAAAAGTTCAGAAGGAGGATCGGCAGGAATTTTGCCCGCCGGCGTGACTTCTCGACTCTCGACACTTCGAGCTGCATCTCGACCTACTGCGCACTCTTGAGGGGGGCCTCGGGAGATTTGGCGGTTGCGGGAGTTAATCCGTGCGGTCGCTAACGGCTACTTCCATCACTCAGTCCCAGGCTGCGTTCTTGGTTTCGCCAGCGCCGCCGGTGCACCTTAACGCCTCGATGCCAACCGTCGCGTGCAGAACCATATTCTTCCAAAAGAAAATTCCTTGTCTGTAACATTTTGCACGCGTCTCAAAACATTCCAAACCTCCAGTTGTCTCATCTGCGTTCGATCACGTCATCATTAGTTGAAATCTCAATGGTGGGGAGAAGTGCGAGGTAGCAGTTAAAGAAAAACGCGAGTTAAACGAAAGTAGAAATTCCGAAATTACAGCAAGTGTTTGATGGCCTTTGAAACCTCTTGCTCATGGAAGGGTCCTCGAATGATCTTCACTTCTTTGGCGTCTCGCGTCACCAGCACACTCGCCGGGAGGCCGCCTTCAAAGCCTAATTTTCGCGCAATCTCCTGACTGCCCAGTAAGACGGGGAAGTTAATGGCGGTGGAGGAGCCATCGACGGCAAATTGCTCTGTTTGCACGAAATTCCTGACGGATTCCTCGCCTTGATCGTCCACGGAGATGGCGACGACGGTGAACCCTTTTGATTCGAATTTCTGTTGCAGTTTGATGAGGTCCGGCATCTCGTCGCGGCAGCCGGGGCACCAAGTCGTCCAGAAACTGATCAGAACCACTTTGCCATTAAATTTCTTCATATCCACCCAGTCTTCATCGACTGCCGGCAAGACCGCGTGCGGCATGGGCTGATCGATGTCGGAGATATTGCTTGAATCCTCCCCGGAAGCCTCCGTGAGCAAAGAGAGATCGGGACGAAAATAACGGAAGGCAATGACGATGGAGATGAGCGATATCATTAAGAAAAAAAGCGCCTTTTTCATATAGGTGTCCGAATGCGCGCGGCCTCGGATGTGGAGGATGAGGTACAACCCATCGATAGGACCAGCCTAGCGCAAGCCGAGGGGATTCGAGAAAATACGTGGCTTCGGTTGTCGAAAGAGTTTGGTATAGCGAACCCGACCAGTATGGTCAGCGCGCCGGTGCATTGCCATTGGCAGTCAATTCGATGACCTGGGAATGGCCCCACGGAATCTGCCCTTGGCCCTGCTGATACACTACATCGCGGAATGAGCTCGCCCTATTGCAACGTCGCGCTGGCAGTCCCCCTGCGGACGACGTTTACCTACGCCGTGCCGGAAGCCTTGCGCGATGCGGTTCAGCCGGGCAGCCGCGTCCTGGTTCCCTTTCGCAAGAAGGCCATGGTGGGCGTGGTCGTCGAAATGGCGAACGAGGCGCCGGCGAAAGCAAAAATCCGCGAGATCACGAAGGTGATGGAATTTGGCCCGGCGCTCACACCCAAGCTGATCGAGCTTGCGCGATGGATCGCCAACTATTACCTCGCGCCCATCGGAGAGGTGCTCCGCGCCATGCTGCCTCCCGTTACGGAACTGAATTTGCGCCGCGAGATTATTTTGACACCAGAGGGGCGCAGCGCGGCCGAAAGTCTAGGTGGCGGCGAACTTTCGCACGGCTTGACCGCGGCGGAAGCCGCGTTTCTCGAAAAAGCCAAGGCAAAGAAAGATCCAGTCCTGTTCAAGTTCGCCGCGACAATGGGCATTTCTTCCGCGGCTCTGCAACGGCTGCAACGGCTCGGATTAATCGAGGTTCGAGAGAGTTTGCGGGACACAAAAAGAAAATCGCATACGATCGTGGCGTGGAAGGGCTTTGCGGACAAAACAGAAAAACCACTCAAAGAAAAAGAAGAACAAGTTCGAGCGCTGCTGGAAACGGAGCGCGGGCCGCTGCCAATGGCGCAACTCCTCAAGCTCGCGCAGGTTTCGCGGAGCCTCGTTGAGCGCATGCTCTCGGAAAGATTGCTCGAATCCTGGGAAGAACCGCTGGATTCGGCCGAGGATCCGTTCGACACGGGATACATGCCGCCTGGCCATGCGTTAAATGAAGAACAAGAGAGCGCGATGAAAGCAATTCGCGGGAGGTTTGAGCTGGGCGAATTCGGCGTGCAGCTGCTTCACGGCGTGACGGGAAGCGGAAAAACAGAAGTCTACTTGCGTTGTGTGCAAGAAACGCTCGCGCGGGGCAAGACGGCGATCATTCTTGTGCCGGAAATCGCGCTGACTTTGTGGATTGGCCGCCAATGCCGTTCGTGGTTTGGGGCGAAGTACGAGGGGGTCGCGGTTTTGCATTCCGCGCTGAGCGACGTTGAGCGCGCCCGCGAGTGGTGGCGCGTCCGCAACGGCGAGGCCCGCGTCGTGGTTGGCACACGCTCCGCGGTATTTGCGCCGCTGCAGAATCTCGGCCTGATTATCGTCGATGAAGAACAGGAAAACAGTTATAAGCAGGAAGAGACGCCGCGCTATCACGGCCGCGACGTGGCCATTGTGCGCGCCAAAAGCGAAGGCGCGCTTGCGCTGCTGGGTTCGGCGACTCCCTCGCTCGAAACCTATCACCACGCGCGCAGCGGAAAATACGACCTGCTCACCATTTCCTTGCGCGTGGAAAATCGTTCGCTCGCAAGCGTGGAAATTATCGACATGCGCGAGGATTTTCAAAAAACGCATCAGTCCAGCCCCATTTCCTCGGCGCTTCATGCGGGAATCCAGGATTGCCTAGCGGCGGGAACCCAGGCGCTCGTGCTCATCAACCGGCGCGGCTATTCCTGGTCGGTGTTATGCCGGAGTTGCGGCGCGAGCGTGCAGTGCGTGAATTGCAGCATTTCGATGACCTACCACAAGAGCCGCAACCGCCTGGAATGCCATTACTGCGGCTCGATCCAACAAGTGCCAAAGCAGTGCCCAAAATGCCAGTCGCAATATGTTTATTTTTTTGGCGAAGGCTCGGAGCATCTCGAGGAGAGACTGCGGAAGGATTTTCCAGGAGCGCGAATCGCGCGGCTCGACCGCGACACGACGCGAACGAAGCGGCAATACCAGGAAACGCTAGGCGCTTTTGCCGGGGGAGCGTTGGACATTTTGGTCGGCACGCAGATGCTTGCCAAGGGTCACGATTTTCAGTGCGTCACGCTGGTGGGCGTAATCTCCGCGGATTCTTCGCTGAACATGCCCGACTTTCGCGCGGCGGAGCGCACCTTCCAATTGCTGACGCAAGTGGCGGGGCGCGCGGGACGCGGCGAATTGCCGGGGCGCGTGCTGATCCAGACGTATTATCCCGAGCACTACGCGATTCAAGACGCCGTGAAACAGGATTACGCTTCCTTTTTCGAGCGCGAAATGCATTTCCGCAGAATGATGGCGTATCCGCCGCTCACTTCGCTGGCAAATGTGATCGTGCGGGACACCAGCCTCGAAAAAGCGATTCTCTTCTCGCGCAAACTTTCTGAATATTTTTCTCCACACGATGGACATACCGTGCGTATCCTCGGCCCCGCGACCGCGCCCCTGGCGCGCTTGAAAAAAGAGCATCGCTTTCAATTCTTGCTGAAATCGCGGAAGCGCTCGATTCTGACGAAACTGCTGAGCGGAGCCATGGCGTACTGCGACGCGCAAGAAATTCCGCAGACGGCGATTCTTGTCGATATGGACCCTTTGAGTTTGCTTTAATTTTCTTGAAGTGAGGAGATCAACTGCTAATCAAAAAAATGCCGGCGAAGATGGAAATGATTCCGAACCACTGCCAGCGCGAAATATGCTCACGCAGAAAAATCGCCGCCAAGGCGACAGTCACGGCTCCGTAAAGAGAGGCCAGCGCGCTGACCACGGCAACTTGCTCGATCTGCATTCCATAATTGCTCATCACAAACGCGCACGTATCCAGCGCGCCCATGCCTGCGAGCCAGATTGGGATTGGTCCAGCGCGGCGCAGAGAAATGGGCTGCCGCAAACAAAAGATGACGATCGCGGTAAGAATAGAGGAGGTCAGGCGAATCATCCACACGGTCGCGGCATAGCCCACGACTGGAACGATGCGCGTACCAAGCAACCAAAACAAAAAACCAAAACCCGTTGCCGACAGGAGCGCCCAGCCGATTCCGCTTGGCACTCTTCCAGTTCGTGACGAAGCAGCGATGGGATTGTCCTTGCTGGAATCTCCATCGCTCCGCCCGGCCGGGGTCTTTTCGCCGCCGGCGACGAAAGCAACTCCGGCAACGATGAGTGCAATCCCGGCGATGCGCGTTCCCGTCAGATGCTCGCCGGTGAGCAGGGACAATGCGACCGTGAGCGCGGGATAACTTGCAGAAAGCGGCGCAACGACCGACATCTTGCCCACTTCGAAGGAACGATAAAGCGAGAGGGTGGCAATTCCATTGAGCAAGCCGGCAAGCGAGCCCCAGGCCCACGGATGCCAGCCGGAGCCATCAAACAAGTGGCCCCATCCACCGGCCCAGGGCAGGAAAATGCTGAGCAGAACAAATCCCGCCAACTGCATATAAAGGCTGGTTCTGAGGGCGCCGATTCGGCGGGTGGCAAAGCGCGCGACGAAATCCGAGCTGCCCCAAAAGGCGGCCGTGAGAAGGCCCAGCAAAATTCCCATGACGGATTACGAGGACTTGCCGGCCTCGGCGGACTTGCCTTTCCTGGCTTCGAGGCCGAGAACTGCCATAACTTTTTGCAAATCTTTCCAGACTTCGCCCTTGGCGCTGGGATTGCGCAGCAAATAGGCGGGATGATACGTGGCCATCAATTTTCGTCCGCGAAATTCGAGCCACTGCCCGCGGAATTGGGAGATGCCACGAGCGGTTTGCAAAAGAGTCTGGGCTGCGATGGCCCCGAGACAGACAATTACTTTGGGCGCAATCGCGTCAATTTGCCGCAACAAGAATGGAGAACACTCCGCGACCTCATCTTTTTCCGGAGCGCGATTTTCCGGAGGACGGCACTTCACGACGTTGCAGATGTAAACATCTTTTCTTTGTAAGCCCATCGCTTCGATCATTTGGGTGAGAAGTTTTCCGGCGCGGCCGACGAATGGAAGCCCCTGCATGTCTTCATCGTGTCCGGGGCCCTCGCCAACGAAAACTAGTTCGGCTTTGGGATTGCCGTCGCCGAAAACGATGGTGTTTCGTGTTTTGTGGAGTTTGCAGCGTGTGCATTCGCCGAGATCGGTGCGACTCTTGAGAAGCGTGTCGCCGGGAACCTTGTCAAATGTTTCGAAGAGTGATGGCCCCGCGAGGACCGGCAACGGGTCGAACTTTGGTGCAGCTTGGGAGGGCATGGCTCGCGGAGCGGATTGCGCGGCTCTGGACAATTCCGGTTTTCGAACGGTTTTTGGCAAAGCCGCATCCTCGTGATGGATTTGTTGGGGAACAGGTGCTTCGAACGAGACCGCGATCGGCGTGACGGCTGCGTGAGCATGCGAGGCGCCGCGGTCTTTGTAGAAGAGACGAATGCCGAGATCTTCGTACAAGCTCAATCGTTCGGAAAGTTTTTCCTGAAGAGCTTCGGGGATGCGCTCGGACATGCCAGGCATCATACAGGAGAATGCTGGACGTTGCGGAGACTTCGCAAGCGCACAACTTCATCGAGGATGCGCTGAGCGACTTCGCTTTTGCTCAGCTTCGGGAGAGCCAAATCGCGGCCATCGCGCGAAAAGAGGGTGACGACGTTTGTGTCGAGGTCGAAACCGGCGCCTTCGGCGGTGACGTCATTCGCGACAATAAGATCGGCGTTTTTCGCGGTTAACTTTTTTCGCGCGTTTCCCGCGACATGATCCGTCTCCGCAGCGAACCCCACGATGAGCCGGTCGCCTTTGGCCCGCGCGGCTTCGGCCAAAATATCCGGCGTGGGCTCGAGGCGAATCGTCAGCGGCTCCTTGCTTCTCTTCATTTTCTCGGCTTGCATTTCGGCCGGACGATAGTCGGCGACGGCCGCGGCGAAGATCGCGATGGTGGATCCAGGAAGGTATTGGGCCACGGCACGGCGCATTTCTTCGGCGGTACGAACGGCGACACGCTCGACGCCGGGAGGCGTCTCCAAATTTACAGGTCCGCTTACAAGGAAAACTTTCGCGCCCCGGCGGACTGCGGCCTCGGCGACGGCGTAACCCATTTTTCCGGAAGAGCGATTCGTCAAATAGCGCACGGGGTCAAGGTCTTCGCAGGTCGGTCCGGTGGTGATCAAAACTGTCTGGCCTTGCAAATCCTGTTGGGAGTGGAGCGTCTCGCGAACCGCCGCGACAATTTCCTGCTGTCCGGCGAGGCGGCCTGCGCCGGTCATTCCACACGCCAGGTAACCTTCATCGGGGTTGACGATTATCACTCCGCGGGTCCGCAACTTTTCGACGTTTTCCTGGGTCGCGGCGTGGTTCCACATGTTGACGTTCATGGCAGGCGCGACGATGACCGGAGCGGTTGTGGCCAAATAAAGCGTGGTGAGAAAATCGTCGGCGATTCCGCGGGCAAATTTCGCGAGGATGTCCGCGGTCGCAGGAGCGACGAGGAGCAAATCGGTGCGCTGGGCCACGGCGATGTGCTCGATGGCGCTTTCGAGATTGGCTTCGCCGCCTTCCGATTTTTCAAACAGGTCGGTGATGACTTTTTGTCCGCTCAGCGCGGCAAAGGTCAGCGGCGTGACAAACTCCCGCGCGCCGCGCGTCATGACGACTTGCACGCTGAACCCATCTTGTTGGAGAAGGCGCACCAGCTCGGCAGCCTTGTAAGCCGCCACGCCGCCGGTCACGCCGAGCGTGATTCGCATCGATTCCTCAGAGGCGAGTTACTTGCGCCGTTTGTTGCCGTCCTTGTCTTCGTCGATCGAAGACGGCTCCGTGAATTCGTACTCGATCAAGCCGTGCTCGAGTTCTTCGCAGGCGATGCGAGTCGCCTTAAGCGTTCTTGGGTTTTCAATGAGCGACGGAGCGCCCGCCATAATCTGGCGCGCGCGCCTCGCCGCAAGGACAACATAAGCAAACTGGCTCTCCGGAGCTTTTGTCTGCACAGTCATTTCAGTCTTTCCCTCCAAACGATGCCAGAAGTTCTTCGACTCGAATCCTGCGCCGAGCGGCGGAACAGCGAATCGCCATTACAATGGCTTGCGCCTCGCGTCCCGCTCGTTCGACATCCTCGTTAACGATGCAATAGTCGTAATACCGCCCAAACGCCGCAATCTCATCCCGCGCCTTCGCCAAACGCCGGGCAATTTCATCGCCGGAATCCTGTCCGCGGCTGCGCAAGCGCCGTTCTAATTCCGCGCGGGACGGCGGCAAAATAAAAATGGCCACCGACTCCGGAAGCTTCTCCTTCACTTGCGCAGCGCCTTGCACATCAATCTCGAGGACGAGGTCGAGACCCTTCTTGCGAGATTCGTCGAGCCATTTTTTCGGCGTGCCGTACGAGTGTTTGCCGAAGACGCGCGCGTACTCCAAAAACTCGCCGCGCGCGACCATGGCATCGAATTCCGCTTCCGTTACAAAATCATAGCATTTCCCAGTGGCTTCGGTCGCGCGGCGCGACCGGGTGGTACATGAGACCGAAGGCATCGTCCCCGGCAAGTCCAAAATTCTCTGCACCAGCGTCGATTTTCCCGATCCGGATGGCCCCGAAACAATCAGCACCAGCGGCGCAAGCTCTCTCTCCATGCTCATTCGATGTTCTGCACCTGCTCCCGCAGTTTTTCAATCTCGGCCTTGATTTCAAGCGCGAGCCCGGTGATGGCGAGGGCTTCACTTTCGACGCCGGGTGTTTTCGAGAGCAGCGTGTTTGCCTCGCGATGCATTTCCTGAAGGAGAAAGTCCAGCTTTTTCCCCATTTCGCCAGCGCCGTCCAGCAGTTTTGCAAATTGCTGGAGATGGCTGCGCAAGCGATCCAATTCTTCGCTGATGTCGCTGCGTTCCGCAAGCAGGGCAGCCTCTTGGGCGAGCCGCGCCGGATCGATGGCGGTGCCGCCGAGCAATTCCTTGAGCCGCGTTTCCAAGCGACGCGCAAAGATAGGACGAAGAGTGGCGGCGAGTTCGCGGATTTTTTCTGTCTGCGAGCCGATGCGCGTCAAACGCGCGCGCAAATCCTCGACCAAATGCCGGCCTTCGGCACGGCGCATATCGTCCAATTTGAGGAGGGCTTCGAGCAAGCAAGCGTCCATCGCGTGCCCGAGGTGTTCTTGTTCGTCCTCCGCTTCCGGTACGGCGGCGGAGAGACCGGCAATGACGCCGGGCAAGCGCAAGATAGCGACGACATCGACGTCCGCTGCCGCTCTGGACTGTTGGCGGAACTCTTCGGCGACGCGCATGTAAGTCTGAGCGAGTTCTCGATTTACCTGAACTGGAGCAGTTGTGGCTGGGTCCACATTTACGTACACCTCGACGTGGCCGCGGTGAATCCGCTCTCGCAGGACCTGCCGCAGGCGCAATTCATACAGGTCAAAGCCTTCGGGAAGGCGGAGCTTCAGATCCAGGAAGCGGTGGTTGACGCTTTTGATGCTGACACGGACCGCCCAGCCGTTTTGTTCGTTCCGTGCCTGAGCGTAACCGGTCATCGATAAACATTCCGCGACCTTTTTTGGTGACAATGAGGATTGGGTCATAAGTGTTCCGCAGGCGCCGTTACATTTACGGGCGCAGTTTGTGCCGGCGCGAGAACGACGTCATCCGCAAATTGCAAATCGTGCAGGCGAGCATAGGTTCCACCGTGGGCCATGAGTTCGGTGTGCGTGCCGCTTTCCCGGATCTGGCCGTCTTCAAGCACAAGAATCTTATCCGCACGGCGGATGGTTGCCAAACGATGCGCGATGACAAAAGTGGTGCGGCCGACCATCAAATTGGCTAGAGCTTTCTGAACATACATTTCGGACTCGGCATCCAGTTCCGACGTCGCTTCGTCGAGGATGAGGATGGGCGAGTCTTTGAGTATGGCACGGGCGATGGCGATGCGCTGCCTTTGGCCGCCGCTTAGGCGGGTTCCACGTTCGCCGATCACGGTGTCATATTGCTGCGGCAATTCCGTGATGAACTCGTGAGCCAGCGCGGCCTGGGCGGCGGCAACGACGCGGTCCTTGGGAACACTGGTCAGACCGTAACAAATATTGTTCCACACCGAGTCGTGGAAAAGAATATTTTCCTGGGCGACCATGGCGATTTGCTCGCGGAGGGAGCGAATCGTAACTTCACAAATATCCACGCCATCGATTCGAATGGAGCCGGAAGTCAACTCGTAGAACCGCGGAAGCAAATTTACGAGGGTAGTCTTGCCCGCGCCGCTTGAACCGACAAGAGCGACAACCTCACCTTTGCGCGCCGTCAGGCGGATTTTTTCGAGTATGACGGCGGAGCCGTTCTCATAAGCAAAACCAACGTTATCGAACTCGATGAGTTCGGAAAAGGGAGCAAGCGTCTTTGCACCTGGCTGCTCCAACTTTTCTTCCGGGCGGTCCAAGTAGGCAAAGACCTGCACGCTCGCGCCCTGAGCGGCTTGGAACTGCTGATAGACATAGCCCATGCGCTTGAGCGGAATGTACGCGCTAAACAGGGCATAGACAAAGGCAAAAAAAGTGCCGGTGGTCATGTGATGAGTTCTGATCTGATCGCGGGCGTAGAGCAGAAGAAGAGGGATGACGACGGCGCCCAGCAAATCCATAATCGGCGGGGTAATCACCGCGGCGCGCACCCAGCGCATGTTATCGCGAAGCAAGCGGCGGGCGGTATCCTGGAATTTTCGGATTTCAAAATCTTCCATCCCGAAGGCTTTCACGACGCGGTTGCCAGTCGTGGTTTCCTGAAGAATCTGGCTGAGATCGGCAAGCCGGGTTTGGCTGTTCTCCGCGGAACGTCTAATTTTGCGCGCAAACTTGCCAACAGGAAGGGCGACGAGAGGAAGAAGAACGGCGGAGGCGAGCGCCATTTTCCAGTTCATCCAAAAAAGCACGCCGACCAGGACGATCAGGCTGAATCCTTTTTGAAAGAGGTCAGCGAGATATTCGGAGAGCGCCACACGCGTGCGTTCCACATCATTGATGGTGGCGGAAAGAAGCCGGCCGACAGGATTGTGCTGAAAGAAAGCGATGGGTTGCCGGATAATTTTTGCGTAAACCTGGTTGCGAATATCGGTAACGGCAGCCTGTCCGACATATTGAATTTCGGTTAGACCGAAGTATTCCGCGATGGCTTTTGCCATGTACAGAGCGGGCAGCGCAACAGCAAAGAGCGTTGCGACGTTGTGGAGACCCGACGGCAGAAAATCATTCAGGTAGACGACACGATTGCCGGGAAGCGTGAAGAGCACCGGTTTGGTGACGAAGACGGAGGGGTTAAGGACATAGTCAACGGCGATCTTGACCATGAAAGCGACCATGCCTTCGGCGAGGGCGACGAAAGCCACTAAGACGACGCCGAGCGAGAGCCGAAACCCGTAGGGCCGGACATAGCCCAAAAGTCTTTTCAATTGTGGTGAAAATAAAGAGGCCACGCCTCAAACTCCCTGGTGATCCCACTTGGTACGCTATTCGGGGCTACGCGGCATGTCAAGTTTCAGGGCGGGGTGAAAAGACGACCGCAATGCACGGCGCCGAAGCTATTTCTCGATGTCGCGGTGAACGACTTTGGTGGAAAATCCGCGCTTCTCGAGGGATTTTTTCACTTGCTCGGCGAGCATGACGGAGCGGTGCTTCCCTCCCGTGCAGCCGAAGGCAATCGTCAAATAACTTTTCCCTTCACTGATGTAATGCGGAATCAGGTAGACAAGAAGGCTCTCGATGCGGCGCAGAAATTCTCCGGTTTGAGGAAACGAGCGGATATATTTTTGGACTTTGGGATCCTGGCCGGTATAGCGGCGGAGGCCACGCACAAAGTGTGGATTGGGGAGAAAGCGCACGTCGAAAACGAGGTCGGAATCCGACGGGACGCCGTACTTATAACCGAAACTGACGACAGAAACGAGCATGGGACGCATGTCGGGATTCTTGAAGCGCTCGGTGACAAAGGTACGAAGTTCGTGGACATTGAACTGCGTGGAGTCGATCACCAGGTCGGCGAGCTTGCGGATAGGCTCCATGAGGGTTCGTTCGTGGCGCAAACTTTCACGAACGGAGAGAGCCTTGCCGAGCGGATGAGGGCGGCGGGTCTCGCTGTAGCGGCGGAGGAGCGCATCGTCGGTGGCATCGATGAAGACCAGGGTGATGGGATGATCCTTACGAAGATGCTTCAAGAGAGGAGGGAGTTTTTCGAGTTGCGCGCCCTCGCGAGCGTCGACGAGCAAAGCGGCGCGCGCAAAGTCGCCTTCGCCGGCGGCATGCAGTTCCGCAAAAATGGGAATGAGTTCGATAGGAAGGTTGTCAACGCAATAGAAGCCCATATCCTCGAAAGCGTGGAGGACGGTGCTTTTTCCCGAGCCTGAGAGGCCAGTGAGGATGACGAGTTGGTACGCGTCGTGTCTGGTGGGCTGCTTCACGGAAGGCGGCGGCTCAGCTCTTCACGCGACGCTGGTGGGTGCTGGGGATGCGCATGTCTTCGCGGTATTTGGCAACGGTACGGCGCGTGACGTGAATGCCCGCGTCATCCAGCTTCTTGGCAATCTGTTCATCAGTGAGCGGCTTCGCGGTGTCTTCTTCCTCAATCATTTTTTTGACGAGACGCTTGAGTGTGAGGAGCGACATTCCACTGCCCTCGGGGCCGTTCACCGATTCGCTGAAGAAAGAACGGAGTTCGAGGACGCCCTGGGAGGTGTGCGCGTATTTGCTGGCAACAGCGCGGCTGACCGTGGAGGGGTGCACACCGACTTCTTCGGCGACTTCTTTAATCATCATGGGCTTGAGCGCATCCGGGCCGTGGTCGAGATATTCGCCCTGGCGGGCGATGATAGATTGGCAGACGCGGAGGATGGTGTGCTTGCGCTGCTCGATGTTTTTCATCAACTGTATGGCAGCGGTGAAGCGCTCCTTGACGTAGTTGCGAACGTCGCGGTCGGCGGCGTCGCGGGCAAGCAGACGCCGGTAGGTAGGGCTGAGGCGGAGCTGCGGCATGTCGTCCTCGTTCAAGAAGACTTGCCACTGATCATCCACTTTACGGAAATAGACGTCTGGTTCGACGAGACGCGGTTCGGTTTTGTTGTAACGCAGGCCGGGCCGTGGATCGAGCTTCTTGATGACCTCTAGAGAGCGCTTGATGACCTCGAGCGGACGGTTCAGAGCGCGGGCAATTTCCTTCAGCTGATTCGACTGCACTTGCTTCAAATGCTCGGAAACGATTTGCTGAGCAAGCGTGTTTTGCGGATCAAAGGCCTTGAGCTGAAGTAGCAGGCACTCACGCAGATCGCGCGCGCCAACGCCGATGGGATCGAAGTCCTGGACGACGGCGAGGGCATCATCGAGGTCGTCCTGGGAGAATTTGCCGTTCTGGACGAGTTCTTCCATCGAGGCTGTTAGATAGCCATTCTCATCGAGATTGCCGATGATGCTTTCGGCGAGCTCTTTGACGGATTCGGAGCAGATGGTGACGCTCAACTGCCAGGCGAGATGGTCGGTGAGGCCGCTGGGAGAGGAGAGGAACTTTTCGAAGGAGGGCCGCTCGGAGACTTCTCTTTCCTGCGATTTGCCGCCGTCACCGCCACTGTCCAGATACTGGTTAAAAAAGCTGCCGACATCGAACTCGTCGAAGGGATTGGCTTCCGGCTTCTCGGGAACTTTCTCGGTTTCCGCTTTGAGAAAAGTTTCGTCGCTATAGTTGTCGCTCTGGGTGGGTTCTTCGCTTAGCTCTTCGAGTACAGGATTGGCGATCATCTCCTGGTTGATCATCTCGCGCAGTTCAAGTCGGTTCAGCGCGAGAACGCTCACCATCTGCACGAGACCGGGCGTCAGAATCTGCTTCTGCGCCACTCGTAGATTAAGCTTGAGTCCCTGCCAGGCCATGGTCAGTTCCGATTATCCCCTCAAAGTCCCCTGTTTTGAATTTTAATTCAGGCGAAAATGATCGCCTAGATAGACACGGCGCACTTCGGCGTCATTACTTAGCTCCAGGGGCGTGCCCTTAGCCATTATCTTGCCATGATTCACGATGTACGCGCGGTCCGTCACGTTGAGTGTTTCCCTGACGTTATGATCCGTGATCAGAACTCCGATGCCGGAGCGGCTTAAATCCCGGATGATTTCCTGCAGGTCCTTTACAGTTAGAGGGTCGATGCCGGAAAAAGGTTCGTCGAGGAGGATGAAAGAAGGCTGCAAAGTGAGCGAGCGCGCAATTTCGAGGCGGCGGCGCTCGCCACCGGAAAGAGTGTAGGCCTTGCTCGTGCGCACGGTTTCCAGCCCCATTTGTACCAGTAACTCTTCCAAGCGGTCGCGTTGCTGCTCGGGCGTCAGAGGGAGGGTTTCGAGAACGGCGAGCAGATTTTCCTCGCTGGTCAGTTGGCGAAAGACCGAGGGTTCCTGAGGAAGGTAGCTGATGCCACTGCGGGCCCGGAGGTACATGGGAAGGTCGGTGATTTCGTTGCCGTTCAGGAGAACACGGCCAAAATCGGGCCGCGCCAGACCGACTAGAATGTAGAAGGTAGTGGTCTTACCGGCGCCGTTGGGTCCCAAGAGCCCGACGACTTCACCCTGGCCGATTTCCAGCTCAACGTCATCCACGACCTTGCGACCGCGATAGGACTTACTCAGCTCGACGGCCTGGAGTTTCAGCATACCTCGTCACGATCAGCCGCTCGGCGGCCGCGTCACTTTTCGACTCGGTGCTTCGTCAACGTGCGCAAACCATTTTCCGAGTCGACGATGATCGTATCATCCGCTAAAAAGAAGGTCAATTGACGGCCGGTGGTGGTGCCGGCGGAGCCGTCGTAAATCGTGGGATTTCCGCCGCTCATGACGAACTTGCCGTCGGTTGCGGTGTATTCGCCACGCTCGGCCGTGGCACGACGGCCACCCTGATCCACGATGACGCCGCCCGTTCCCACGGCGCGGCTGATCTGCTGGGCGCCGGAATTGGCGGCGGTTCCAGTAGAGGCACTTGCGGAAGAGTTGCTGCCGCGTGTGAAGTACAAATCCATCTCGGGAGCGCGGATCCTTTGATCCGGGGATTGCACGATCACGTTATTTTTAAGATGTGCGCGGTTCGCGGCGTCGTTGTACGTAAGCGCTCCTGCGCTGAGGTGCCACAAGACGGCCTTTTTCGCAGATGTTTGCAGCGTGCCTGCCCTTGCGGGCGTCGGCGTCTGAGGAAAGACCGCGCGTACTTTTCCAACGGCATTCAGGGTTTTTGCTTCGCGAAGGAGTTCGATAGAGTCCGCTTCCAAGACGGAATCGCCCTGCCAGAGACGCGCGTGCCCGGTATAGACGGCGCGGCCAGTTTTGGAATTGCCTTGCATGGTGTCCGAGGTGATGTTGGCGGGCACTTGCGCGAGCTGCACGGCATTTCCATTGGGCGAAAAATCCGCGGAGCGCACGCCGCCCTCCGCGCGGATGTCGCCGGTTGCGCCGGTGAACTGAATCCGAGGAGCGCGCGTTTCGGTGGTTGCGTCTCGAACGATGGCATGCCCAGTCAAAATTGCGGTCTGCGCGGCGCGAAGGAACGTCGCGTGATTCGCCTGCGCGTTTCGGTCAGCCTCCTTCAACTTCACGTCGCCTTGCAGATCCATCTGGGACCAGCCACCCGAAGCAAGAAGTTGCGCTTGGCCGCTATTGGCGGTGGCAGTCTGCAGGGCGTGGCCTGCGATAGCACGCTCATTTTGTACGTTCCCCTTGGCTTCCAGTTGGCTGGGCTTGCCCTCTGTCCCGAATGCCAGCAGCAACTTGTCTGCTTGCAATTTTGTTCGCGCGGGTGGAGCGTTTGGCTGCGCGGCCGCGTCGGTCCATTCCATGCTTCCCGCCGTGAGCGTCTCCGCACTCGTAGGCTTGCCGGCTTGACCGTCTTTCCCCTCGCTAAACTCCATGCGAAGCGCGCCTGTCTGGAGGATGCGCACATCGCCGCTGTTGTCAGTGCGCGTCTTGAGCAAAACTCCGCCACTGAGATTCATTTCTTTGGTTTGGTTCACACGAGGCCAAAGATCGAGCGACACCGCGTCCGCATGAAATTCGTCCTCCTCGAGCTTGCCATGACGGGAACCACGAACGCTTCCCATGCCATCCAGTCGAGCGACCCAGCCCTCCGTTGCAAACAATGCGGTCAACTTGTCTGCGTCAAGGAGCATTGTTTCAGCTCCGCGTACTGAGGTAAGTTCCGGCGGCTTACCGTGGACGCCTGCCACGGCCAGGAGCCTCCGCGCGCGAAATGTCGAGTCCAATTCGAGCGTAAGTTCTCCGGAGGTCAAACGGGTCGTGCGGGATTGGGCTTCCGCGGGGCCGAGGATGTGGAGCGTTTTGGCATCCCGGCCGAACTCGAGGCTCGTGCCTGTCACCTGGACTTCAGCATCTGGCTCCGATGTTGCGGGCGTCTTAGCGTTCGCTTTTCTCTCGGGAAGCTTGAGTTTCAATCCCACATTGTGCAACAAGCGCAGGGTCCCTTGTTGTGAGTTGTATTCAGCTCCCACAGCAGCGCCATTTCCGTTGGGGAAAGTAAATGTCACGGGCTGATCTGTTTCCGCGGTTCCTGAAGCGCGATCGAACTTAATCCCTCGGGTTTGCACATGGACGATTTGCGGTGCTGCTGCGGGATCCTTTGCCGCGCGCTCGGCATCTTCAGCGCTCTCCAGATCGATCTGAACGTCGCCGCTGCAATTGATGCCGCCATTCCCCTTTGCAGCCTGACAGCTCTGCGTTTGAATAATGTCGTGCCGCTGGCCGGTTTCTCCAAAAATCGTGACTTTCACGTTTTCGAGCAAACTGGCTTCCCTATCTTTGAAATCGGTTGATTTGGAGGCTTCGACGGTGAAAATCTTGCGCGGCCCGTCCATTTTGGAGAAGGTCAGCCCGCTGGACTGCTTTTCGACGTTGATAGCTGCCGGCGGTGGCGCCTTTTTCCGGTCGGCGATTCGTTGCCATCCGCGCTTCAAATACGCTCCCGCCGTCAGGAAGGCCAGCAGCAGCGCGACCGCTGCGGACCAACGCGCATACCGTGCTGCTTCGCTTCTTCGCATGGGTTTAGTTAATCAAAAATCTCAGGGACTGTATAGAAGCTGGAGAAAAGAGAGAAAGTCGCGAGAGAAACTACCCGGCGGTTTCGGCTGCGGCCTCGGTGGTGTCCGGCAAGATGCCAATGTTTGCTGCTGCCACGCTGTCCCGGCTCGTATTCTTTACCAGGTACATGGCCTCATCGGCCAGGTGCAACAGCCCTTCCTTGGTCCGCGAATCGGTCGGATAAGAGGCGACACCCAGGCTGGGTGTCACGTGGATGCCCAACCCATCGGCATTTAGCCAAACGGATTCACGGATGAGCTTATGAAGACGGCGTGCCACGTTGAGCGCATTGTCCTTGGAGGTCTGCGGCAGGAGAAGCACGAATTCGTCGCCGCCGTAACGGAACGCGAAATCGATCAGCCGGCAATGGGCCTTGAGAGCGTTGCCAATTTCCGCGAGCAAGCGAGATCCCACGAGATGGCCATGCGTGTCGTTTACCTGCTTGAAATGATCCAGGTCGATGAACACCAGGGAGAATTGGTAGTTGTAGCGTTGCGAACGGTAGATTTCCGTCTCGAGGATGAAGCCCATGTGCCGGGCATTATAAAGGCTGGTGCAATCGTCGGTGATGGTCAGCTCGTGAATTCGCTTTACGTGCCGGGCATTCTCGAGGGCGATGGCGGCAAAGTCGGAGAGAGCTTCGAGCAGCTTCAGGTCGCGGTCGTCAAATCCCTCGGGACCGAGACAATTGATGAGTTCGATGACGCCGAGGCAGGTGTCGCGGAACTTAACTGGCACGGCAACGATCGATTGCGTTTCCGTTTTCGTCTTTTCGTCGACCTGTCCGAAGAAGCGCGTGTCTTTGGAGGTGTCTGGCACGACCACGGTTTGTCCGTGTTGCGCCACCCAGCCGGCGATTCCCTGGCCCATCTTGATGCGAACGTCTTTCAGGGCTTGGGAGGCTTTGCCTACGGCCAGCTCGAAGTAGAGTTCCTGCTTGGCCTCATCCAGCAAGAGCAGCGACCAGTTGTCCGGGCGGAGAAACTCGTCGATTTTCTCCATGATGGTGCGGAGAACCTGGTCGAGTTGCAAGGAAGAGGTCAGCGCCTTCCCCAATTCCTGGAAGATGGCAACTTCGCCCGCCTCACGTTGATCGCCGGACACGGCGGGATTGCGGCGACGCTCCACGGCTGGAAACTGCTTTACTTCATCCACGCTCGGTTGATCCCTGGTTTAAAAGTTTTACTGGCCAGACTTTGGCGCCCCGGCAGACAACACCACGAGGGCGATTCGAGGCTGGTCCGCGAATCTTTTTCAGTATAGGCGCCTCGCAAAAAGAGGTGCAAGAATCTCGTGGTACAGGCGTGGCTATCTTGCCATCGGCAGGTATGGATGTATAGAACGGCGGCGCTCCGCACAAGAAAAAAGAACTGCGGACGCCGTCAGGTAAGACCAAGCAGCCGGACACGTAGTCGTGACGGGCGCTAACTGGGCAACAGGCTGACGCAAAACCTCTCGATCACGGAATAATAGCTGATAGGAACGGGTCCTGCTCCTACTCCGTTGTTTGACACTGCTGCGTGACACCGCCTATAGTGCCGTCGAGGAGAATTTACGCGCCTTCCGCGGACCGGATTGGGTCACGCGTAGGTGAGCCGTCTATCGGCGACACCTGAGCTGCCTCAGCAGCGGTCTTCAAGTGAAAAGGGGCGCCCGCCGCAGCCGGCTGGTTTGCGATCGACCTTGAATTCGATCGCTCCACGGCCCCGCATGTATCGGCGAGGACAGGTTTCGATTCATGGCCAGGGGAAATTTTGGCGAACGCCTGAAGCGCGAGCGCGAGTTGCGCGAAGTGTCACTGAAGGAAATCACCACGACCACGCGAATCGGTCCGCGCTATCTCGAAGCACTGGAAAACGAAGAGTGGGCCAAACTTCCAGGGGGCGCTTTCAATCGCGGATTTGTGCGCGCCATTGCCCGCTATTTGGGTCTCGACGAAGAAAACCTGCTCTCCGAATATGACCTGGCGTATGGCGAGCAAAACCATCCAGCTCCGCAGCCCTACGAAAACAAGATCCCGCGCACCCCGATTTGGGTGCCGATTCTCGCCGTCCTTGGGCTGCTTGCCGTACTTGCGGCGCTCATCGCGGGCGGTATCTATGGCTGGCGACGCTATGCCGCGCATCGCGCGGCAAAACGATCCTCAGCTTTGTTATTGCTGCCTGCGCAAACTTCCTTGGGAATCGCAGCGAAGACACCTTCCCCGGTTGCGATTATGGCTTCTAATTCCGCAAATAGTTCTGCCGCCCTTCCCTTGGACCTTTCCGTTTCCACGTCCGCGGCTACGCGCGTGCGCATCCTCGCCGACGGTGCACTCTTGCTCGACGCCGAGTTACCCGCGGGAGAAACCCGGCACTATTCTGCCAGCAAGCTGTTTGAAGTGACCGCGGCCGATTCCTCCGCGGTGTTGCTGGAATTGAACGGGCAGGCCATGCCTCCCGTTGGAAGTCCGGGAGCCTCCGGTACAATAGTGCTTGGCGAGAAAGATTTAAGGCAGGCATCCGGTGGAACCCCTTAGCCCTGAAGTTCTCGAAGATCTCCGCGCGGGCCGCGCTACCCGCGAGCGCAAGATCGCAGTGTGCTCGGGCGGAGCGCATCTGGCGCCAGCGGATCGCGCGGAAATTCTGGCCGTACTCGCCGGGGATCCCGACGAAATGGTCTCTGAGCGCGCCCAGCAGGCCATCCTCTCGCAGCCGGGGGAATCCTTTGTGGAAGCCCTGAAGCGTGAAAAGGCCATCCCTGCGCTGTTTGCATACGCCGGGAAGCATCTCGCGGACAAACCCGGGGTCTGCGACGCCATGGTGCAGAACAAAAATTGCACGGCCGAATACCTGATTCCAGTCGCGCGCCATCTTTCATCGCTGGGCATCACCTCACTCATGGAAGAATTAGAGCGCGTTAGTGAATCCCCTGCGCTGGCGGCTGCGCTCGAACATTCCTCGGCGATCACCGCGGACCAGAAGCATCAGCTCCACGAACTGCTGGGCTCCGCCATGGATGCAGCGACTCTCGCGGAAGCGGCAGCGGAAGCCGAGCCGGACGTCGTCAAGCGTCAGACACTCATTGAACGTCTCGCAAAGATGGGCGTTTCGGAACGCGTCCAGTTCGCGATCAAGGGCGGATCGGAGGCGCGGCGCACGCTGATTCGTGACTCGAACAAGGTCGTCCAGCGCGCCGTGCTGCAATCGCCTCGTTTGACTGATCAGGAAGTCGAAGCTTTCGCGGCCATGACCAGCCTGACGGACGAGATCCTTCGGCTCATCGCTGGCAACCGCAAGTTTCGAAAAAATTATGCCGTTGTGCGCAATCTTCTCAATAATCCGAAGACGCCGCTGGATGTCTCTCTGCACATGCTCCCGATGATCAATGCCATGGACCTCAAGAAGTTGACGACCAACAAGAACATTCCGGAAACTCTACGCACCACCGCCGGCAAGCTTCAACGAACACGCACCGAACTCAAGAAATAGTTTTTTGTGCGGGGAAGGATTTTCGGCGGCGACGCAATAGCATCGCCGTTCTGGCGTTTTCGCTCTACAATTGTGCACGGAGGCCTACATCATGCTCTTTCCATCCAAGCTTCAATGGAGCGAAGCCGTCTTTTTGCTCGTCATTTCCGCCGCGTTGCCTCCCGCAACTGTCCTCGGGTGGGCCCAGAACAGTGGAGCGGATCCAAAAAAAGCAGAGGATCCTTGGAGCAAGGCGCAAGTTCTCCTGCCTGCTGACTTCGCCGGGGAGCTTGGAAATGCCAAGGGCGAGAGCGCCCCGACCATTGTCTATGTGGGCTTTCGGACGCTGTTTGAGGGCGGGCACGTTTCGGGAGCTTCATTCCATGGCACGGCTTCCACGGAAAAGGGCCTCGCCGAGCTGAAGAAGTGGATTGCCACTCTGCCGAGGACCACAAACCTGGTTATTTATTGCGGCTGCTGCCCGTTCGATCACTGCCCGAATATCCGTCCTGCTTACACGGCTCTGCAAGTCATGGGTTTCACCCACGTGCGCGTTCTCT
>JBGPLB010000040.1:0-28273 GCA_041486245.1 Candidatus Acidiferrum sp. | reverse complement strand
TCCACGCCGAGCAAGGCATTGCCGCTGCCCGCAGCGGCCTGCACGTCCTCACGGAAAAACCAATCGAAATTAGCACCGCGCGCGCCGACGCACTCATCGCAGCGGGGAAAAAATCCAATATCCATCTCGGCGTGATCTTTCAGGACCGCACGAAGCCGCACATTCGCCAACTCAAAAGCTGGCTCGATCAAGGCCTGCTCGGCAAAGTTTTATTCGTCGATGCTCGCGTGAAGTGGTATCGCCCGCCCGAGTACTACGCCAATTCGCGTTGGCGCGGCACGCTCGCTCTCGACGGGGGAGGCGCGCTCATCAATCAGGGCGTCCACACTATCGACTTGCTCCTCTGGCTACTCGGCGATGTCGTTCGCGTGCAAGCTCGATCCGCCACGCTGCTTCACAAAATCGAAGCCGAAGACACCGCCGTCGCCACGCTTGAATTCGCCAGCCGCGCCTTCGGTATTTTCCACGCCACTACCGCCGCCTATCCCGGCTACCCCCGACGCGTCGAAATCTCCGGAACCGAAGGCACCGCAATCCTCGAACACGACCGCATCATTGCGGTCGACCTCCGCAAGTCCGCCGCAGCCGCCGCCGTTTCCGCCTCTCTTTCTGCCCTCGCGGAATCCGCCAAAGACGAAAACCAAAGTGCCTCTTCCGCCGCCGTCAGCGATTTTCGCGGCCACCAAGCCGTCCTCGAAGATTTTCTTGCAGCCATCCAGCAAAATCGCGCCCCAGCGTGCGACGGTGCCGAAGGCCGCCGCAGCCTCGCCCTAATCGAATCCATCTACCGCGCCGCAAAAACTCCCGACCGCACTGCCGCTGTCTAGGACGCGCAAGCAGGATGTCCCCCAATCTCTTCTCGCTTCATTCCTCTGCCTCTCGGCTGTACCATGTCCAATTGCTTTGGGCTTATTCCGCGGAAATTGCGCGGAGTTCCACACGAGGTGTCTTCCCATGCGGCGTCAAAACGCGTTCGCCCTCGCAGCTATCCTGTCCATGTTCCTGGCCACCCCTGCATGCGCGGCAGAAAAATCAACGGCAACACAACTCATCGAACTCGCCAAATCGAATAGTGCTTCTCTAAAAGACGCCATCACCAGCACCCTCGATGCCAAGGAACTAAAAGAGGGCACTGCCTGGATCGCCCACGGCCCTGACTTTTTCTTCGCCATCGAGGCGTCTACAAAACCAGCGCTTTTCATTGATGGAGCCCCCGGCCCTGAAATGCAAAATCTCGCCGGCTCCGATCTCTGGTACGCTCCCGCCCGCATCGAGCCCGTGGGTAGGCTTCACTCCTTCCACTATCTAATCAACGGTGCGAATGGCAGCACGAATTTCGGCGGCCGCCTGGACCTTCCGGCATTCACGCCCTTGTCCTACCAGCAACCCGGAGTTCCATCGGGCACGCTTTCTCCAAAGCTCTTCCACACCAGCAAAATCTATGATGGCATGAAGAGCGAGTACTGGATTTACGTGCCCGCGCAGTACGATCCGCACACGCCCGCTGCGCTCATGGTGTTCCAGGATGGTGGGGGGTACCTCGATCGCAACGGCAACAACCCCGCCCTCAACGTCATCGATAACTTGATCGCCGAAAAGAAAATTCCGGTGGTGATCGCCGTGTTCATCAACCCGGGCGATATTGAGAACGCACCGGGCACGCCCACGTTCAATCTTGTGAAAGCCTATTCGGACAAGTGGCAGCGCACTCTGAAAGACTCCATGCGCAGCACTCTTTACGACACCGTCAGCGATCGCTACGTCCGTTTTCTTCGCGACGAACTCCTCGCTGATGTCCAATCCAAATACAACCTTCGCAAGGATGCTTACAGCCGCGCGATCACCGGCCTCTCCTCAGGCGGCATCTGCTCCTTCAACGCCGCCTGGCAAATGCCCGAACAATTCAGCCGCGTCATCTCCTGGATCGGCAGCTTCACCAGCATCCAATGGAAAGAAGATTCAGCTGTTCCCGACGGTGGTCAGGACTATCCCGAAAAAGTTTTGCACGAACCGCATCGCAATCTTCGCGTATGGCTTCAGGACGGCTCCGGGGATTTAGAGCTCGAACGCTACGGCAGTTGGCCGCTGGCCAACATTCGTCTGGCGAACGCCTTAAAGCTGAAGAACTACGACTTTCATTTCAGTTTCGGCAAAGGCACGCACAACTCCGGCCACGGCGCCGCAGAATTCCCCGAAGAGATGGTCTGGCTCTGGCGAGATTACGATCCCGCCAAAACCGCGCAAACCTACGAAATGGAACCATCCGAAAAATCCAAGCCGCTGTTTCGAGTGTCGATCACTAGTCGCGAAGCCGAGTAACCCGAGAATTTATGCACAAATCGGAGTGCCGCGGGGTTATTCACTGCATCGCATCCTCCGTACTACCCCTTGTTTATTTCCGGCTCGGACTCAATGGGGTTGCACATCAACTGGGTCGGGAAGGTGAAACGTTCCGTGCATCATTTCATCCACGGTGACATTCTTTCCATGTTGGACATATCGCGCAAGGACACTCGGCTGTAACCATTCCAGCCCCCGGGCATCTTCCACGGCGACAATGGTGTAAGAACCGGGAATCACGCCTTGCACAACGAACGTCCCATCGAAATCGCTTTGGTCTCGCCGGAACAATTCAATATGCGCCACAGGGTCTTTCGGCACCAGCGCGACCATAACCCCCGCAACCGACTTGCCTTTTTTCTGCACAACTCCTTCGATGCTGACAGTCCCTCCGGAGAGCCACGCCGTCAGCTCAACTGCCGCCCCAGCAATGATGTTCACGTCGTGGCCGGGAGTATCGCCCGCCTGCGAGGAAGTTCGCACGACGGAATAGGGCTTTGTTTGGGATCCGACCAGAATCGCATACTTGCCCGGAGGCAAGTTTTCAAAAGTGAACTTCCCCGTTGGGTCTCCTCGCTTGAATGCCGTGGTTCGTCGCCGGGAATCCTGCAATCCGACGCCATATTGCCTCGGCAGCGTTTCCTCCCCAGGTATTTTGACGGACAGCTTGAGGCTGCCAAGCGTTTCGCCACGAGAATCGCTTAACTCCTGTCCATCGCGGTCGAGTTCGACGTCCGCGGATTGCTCGAGTTGGCCCGACTCCGAGTTCTTTGCTCTCACGGTGTAACGGCCGGGCGCAACACCCATCAGTTCGTAAACGCCCGGTGCCACCTGGCGCATGCCGTCAGTCTGCACAAACTCCAGGGAATCGAACACGTGCTTTTGCAGCGCCGGCATACTGAAGTTATTGGCCTGCTCTGGACGGTTCTCGGGAATTCGAAAAACAAGATGCAATGCCGGCACCGGATTGAGATGCACATCGACCTGAAGTCGGTCGCCGCCCTTCACTTCGATGGGAGTCGCACCGTCTGCTTCGGTCGCGCCATTGTAGTAAGTGGTAGGGTAAGCGACGTCCAGACCGGGAGCGACTTGGGGTGCAGGGCCGTCCGCCGGGGCTGACGCGGTCGCCGGATGCATCGCGTACCACGGCTTTGCGTTGACGGAAATATAGTATTTGCCGGGACGCAGCAGAGAAAAATCGAAGAAACCACGGTCATCACTCGTCGCATTACTAAAACGGATGATACGGCTCATTCCTGCTCCGTGGTTCTCCAAATACAAAACAAGATTTGCGCTTCGCGCCGGGTCGCCAAACTCATCCATCACATGGCCCGTGATAAGCGCCATCGGCATCAACCGTAGAACCAGGTGTTCGGTCGCGAATTCCGCCCCAGTCACGATCGCCGTGGAGTACTGTTCGTGTTGTTCGTACGCCGAGGAAATGAACCCGCGCTTCGCTCCCTCCAGTGAAAACTTTCCAGCCTTTAGTTGCGAAAACTCGAAATGACCGTCCTCCGAAGTAACCATCGAAATGGACTTTGCTCGGTCTCTCGTCTCTGCAATGGAGATGCGGGCTTGGGAAAGCGGCTCACCCGTCGTTGCACTCACGACTGTTCCTGCAATCCGGAAAGTCTGCCCCGCACGGGAACTTTCTTGCGCTGCGGGATTCTGATCCGCGATTGCGCCGCAACAACGCACCAGCACCAGCCCGCAGGTTACAATCACCATTCGGCGAATGCGCACGCCAAAACTCATTGGGCATCGTCTCCCCGGATGATTCTTAGACGCAGGTGCTCTTTCTGGCCGGCCTCAAGTTGAATGACTTGTCCTTTGGACTCGAGTTTTCGCATGGCTTCCGCATCGGCGTATGCCAAGTCTTCCTGCTGACGATCAAATGCAAGAACACGGTAGGTGCCCGGCGGCAGCTGCGCGAGTCCAAACGATCCATCAGGAGTAGTCATCGTTTGGTGGAATTGCCCGGGCCCCCCGCCGAGCGGCACGAAATACACAAAACTCTGGGTTTTGTCCTCGATCTCGCCTTCTACTTCCGCTCCGTCGTCGCGCAGCGTAACTTCGATCGGTGAGCTTGAGCCGCCCATCCCCATTACCAGAGGCTGGCGCAAGAGATCAATTCCGCCGGACTGAATGGAAGCCGCATAGCCGGCACCAGTTTGGACATGCACGCGATATCTGCCCGGCCGAACATTCCTGAGTATGAGTGTGTGTTCCACACTCCCTTCCCATGGCTCTGACAATTGCCTTCCCCCCGAGCCAAACTCCTCAACGGACACCAGCATGACCTGGACATTCGCGCGCCGGCGTCCCGCGCCTTCTGGTGGACCGCCCGGCGGCGCCATGTCTTCAACGAACACGCTTTGACTCGAATTGAATTCTTCCTTCACCGCCACGGCCAAAGATGTGTTGGGTACAAGGTTGACCGCGGGACCATCGCTTGATCCGGGGCCCACCGAGAAATTCAAAATTCCAGTAGCACCGGGCTGGCCTTGGGAGACTGCTTCGAGCGTGTAGCTACCGTCTGGCAGCATCCCCTGAATCAACTGTTCCCCAGGATTGTATCCGAGGGAATACCCAGGCCCGGCATGCCCCACAGGATAGACTCGAACATTTATCGGCTGCGCCGCACTTCCATTTGCAATTGCAATCTTGACGGGATAATAGCCGTGTCGGACTGGGGAGAGGTTGGCCTGAAAAGTTGTACCCTCAGCCAGTTGAATGGGAGCGGCCGACGCAAAATCGACAGCAGCTGGAAAGAAAACGGGCGGGTACCCAAACTGTTGACCGCCCGGAGTGAAGGTGAGTGGATCTCGATCGAGCTCCTCCGCGGTCCCGAGCTTGTAAGTCCCAGGGCGAAGCTCGCTGAAGCGAAACTCGCCGTCTGCCCAGGTACTGAAGTTGCGCGTAAACTGCCACACTTCCTGCCCTTCCCTCATCTCGCGGCGGTACAACTCCACGCGAATTCGCATGCCGCTTTCCAAACCCGGAACCTCGACATGCCCAACAATTAATGATTCCGGATCTAGATAAATGACCACTTCGGATTGGTTTGGCACAACGCGGCCGCTGGACGGGTCTGCCGGAATCTCCAGAAATCCGGGCTTGCGCGCCTGGAACATCGCTGGCCGGGAGTTCCGCATCATTCGTAGCTGCCGGGCGCGAAGCACGCTGGCGTCGGGCGTCGCGGTCCAATCCTCTTTTGGCTCTGGCTCTAGCGGCGGAAACTTAAACTCGAAGCGGCCTTCATCATCGGTTATCGTGGCGTATCGCTGGTCCAGCGAATAAACGAGGGCCCGGCCGATCGGTTCGCGCGTTTTTCGGTTGAGAACCCTGCCACGAATGGATGATGCGCTATCGGCGGAACTGCCACTCCCCGCCACGGACTGTGCCCTTGCGGAACCGCAGAGCATTACCCAGGAGAAAAAGATCGCCGAGGAGACCGTGCGGAGCCGCACACTCTGGCGCAGAAAAGTACATGAGACCGAAAGTTTGGCAGGAGCAGCCATCGCCACAGTTTCTATCCTCGCCAATTATTACACAGACAAACTGGTTTTCCTCTTAGGATTAGTTGCGGTTTACGCCGAAGATGCTGCCTCGACGAAATGCTGAGCCAAGTGGGCGCTTCTGGCACTTGGAAGGTCATCGATTCCACAGGGCGGGTCGCAAAGCCATAGCAGTTGGTTTTGACTTTGGGCGTGCCACACCCCGCTTATCACCCTCGGCCAATTGCAGAAGTGGTATGCTACTCCAGTGCGCCCACGTCAAGAAAAAACATCTCTGCGCCACGCGCCTGTAAGCAACCTGTACTACAACCCAAACCCAAATGAAGCTCCGGTGACCCAGTGCGAGCTCCAGTCGATCGTTAGGAGGAACGTCCTTGCGACTCCGACGTGACACGGTCTTCATTTCTAGCATGCTTCTAACAATCTGCCTCCTGAGCATGGCTCCCCCTATCTTAAAAGCGGCCGCTAGATGGCAAGAGAGTGTAATGGTGACTGAGCGGCTTTGGAGGTACAACTTCGAGTCGTTACTCGCATTTGCTTCGCTGGCCTTACTAATCATCGTACTCATAGTGATATGGACCGGCTACCAAAAGAGAATGCGCTCGGCGTGGTTCGTCGTGCTAGTCTTTGTTACTGTTTATTTCCTTCCCGTCTATATGCTTAACATCTTCCGAATCATGAAGAATGTAGGTTGGCACTGGTGGTCCGAATTCTTCCAAGGTATAGGACAACAGCAACCACAGACTATCGACCTCCTTCGATACTTCGCTATCCTCATCGTAATGATCATCGCCCTGCTGATACCTGTCAGGGCCTTCTTTGGCAAGACTGAGGGCCCAGCGAGCGGATGACGTCCTTGTGGCTCATTCGATGACGGTCGCGGCTCCAGCGAGCTGATGAGATCTTAGGCTCCCAGCTCTGAGTAAATTCGAAATTCATATACACCTGTGCGCAGAAAATGGGAGCAGCCGGGTGCCCCAGGTGCCGGTTTTGCACCTGGGTGATTTGACTCTCTCTTCCGCAGTCTGCGGTCTGTTCGCTCAAGCCCCGTCTCACTGTCTCACCAAACTACAAAATTCCCGCCAACTCCTTCTATCTCCTCAACTTCCCCGCGTCTCATTCGAATGATAAGTACCCAGGTACTGTACCTTGACAGTAATCCACTTTCTTGCTATCATTTCCCATGTTTCGTTCGCACCAGCCTCTCTCCCGTCGAGTTCGTTGCTGTCTTTGTATTGGCGGACCTTTGAGTCCGCGCCCTTCTCTTCTTCCCGCGGCCCGCCCCGCCCACACAAGGCCCATCCCTCAGCGGGAGCACCTTCCTCTTCCACCCGTCACAAGTCACCAGTCACATATCACTAAGTCCTTTACAATCCGCACTTCCACAAAATACACCCCTAACCCATTTAGAATCCGCACTTCCAAAACACAGGACTTAAAACCCTTTAGAATGAACACTTACAAAAAAACCCCCAGTGGGGAGGGGCGAAATTGTCGTTCAACTACTCGCCTGATGATTTCCATGGTGAACGTCAAGCGCGGGCGAGCGCCAGACTTGTCCAGCCGGGAGGACTCGACTCATTCCCAAGTTTTCCCGTGCGATCGCCCTTTTCTCCCTCGCGGTTTTCCAGCGCCTGCAATTGTCCCGTCACTTCTTTACACCGCCCGAAGGTTTCGAGCAATTTCGTGTATTGACAAACGGCTTCGCGCTGATGATTCTTTGTCCCGAACTCGGACGGCCTTTCGCGTGGCTGGGCTTGAATTGCCGAGCCGGGAGGCCGAGAACTGGCAAAGGAGAATTCATGTCCATCTCGCGGCGTGACTTGTGTTCCATGCTTCCTGCAGCGCTGATTCCGGCCATGCTTCCGCTTGAGGCAGCCGCCCAGGAAGATAAGGCGATGCCTTCGGCGATGTTTCCCTTCGACAAGCTGCCGGTCCACACCTCGAACGGCGCACAGAGCCGCCACGTGCTGAAGGGCAAGCTCGCGACGGGAGAAGCCGTGGAAGTACACGAGACGACGCTTCCTCCCGGGGGCGCGCCGCATCCGCCGCACCATCACGTGCACTCCGAAATGTGGCTGATCCGCGAAGGCACGGTGAGCATATTCGTGAATGGCAAGAGTTACGAACTCGGGCCGGGCGGCGTAGGATTCGTCCGCTCGAACGACGAACACGGAATTACAAATGTGGGCACGACGACGGCAAACTATTTTGTCGTGGCGATTGGTCCCGGCTCCGATGCTTGAACGTGTCCGAAAGCTGACCATCAAGCAGCCCCAAACGAGCTTCCTGAAGCATCTGGGAGGGAATGTTTGCCTGCTCGCGCTGGCGGCGTTCAGTTTCCCAACTGGCTTGTTTGCCCAATCCAGCTACGACTTGCGTTCCCCTGACGGCAGAATCGAAATAAGAATTCGCACGGCGCAGGGCGTTCGCTATGACGTGCTGCTGAAAAGTCAGGCGCTGCTCGAAAATTGCACGCTCTCCCTGAACGTGGATAACAAGGTGCTCGGGCGGGAAGCGAAGGTCATCCAGTCCAGGGAGCGAAGCGTCAACGACACTCTGGAACCGCCAGTGCGGCAAAAGTTTGCGAAAATTCGCGAAAACTTTAACGAACTACGCCTGGAGATGGATGGTGCATACGCCGTGGTGTTTCGCGCGTACAACGAGGGAGCGGCGTACCGGTTCGAGACATCGCTTCCCCAACCGCAAGTGAAAATTTATGGAGAAGAAGCCGCCTTTCGTTTTCCTGGCGATTTCACCGCCTACTACCCGCAGGAAGACAGTTTTTTCTCGCACAATGAACGTAGATACGTCCCTCAGCGGCTGAGCGAGATTGCACCCGCATTTATCGCGACGCTGCCGGCGGTAGTCGATGCAGGGAACGGCGCAAAAGTGGCGATTGCGGAATCGGACGTGGAGGATTATCCCGGATTGTGGCTGCGAGGCGCGAGCGGGAGCGGGCTAAATGGAACTTTTCCGCCCTATCCATTGAAGGAGAAATTGGAGAACGACCGTGATTTTCGTGTGGTTGAAAGCGCGGACTATATCGCGGTGACGAATGGAACGCGGACATTTCCGTGGCGAGTGCTGGGCATCGTGGAAAAAGACGGGGATTTGCTGACGAACCAGTTGGTTTGGCTGCTCGAAAAACCGTCGCAGGTGCAGGATACCTCGTGGATTAAACCGGGCAAAGTGGCGTGGGACTGGTGGAACTACAACAATATATATGGAGTGGATTTCAAGGCGGGTGTAAACACCGAGACGTACAAGTACTACATCGATTTCGCGGCTAAGTATGGGATTCCCTACATCATCTTGGATGAAGGCTGGTACAAGCTGGGAAACGTGCTGGACGTCGTCCCGGAAATAAACATGCAAGAGCTGACCGGGTATGCCCGGCAAAAAAATGTCGGAATCATCTTGTGGGTGGTGTGGAAGACGCTCGACGATCAGCTAATCCCTGCGCTGGATCAATATGCGAAGTGGGGTGTTGCGGGAATCAAAGTCGATTTCATGCAGCGAAGCGATCAACTGGTGATGAATTACTATCACAAAGTGGCGCGAGAAGCGGCGAAGCGCAAAATGCTTGTGGATTTTCACGGCGACCAGAAACCCGCTTCCCTCACGCGCACCTGGCCGAACCTGATCAGCGCGGAAGGTGTGCGCGGGCTGGAGTGGAGCAAGTGGAGCGCCGCAACGGAACCCGAGCACAACGTGACGCTGCCATTTACGCGAATGTTCCTGGGCCCGATGGACTACACGCCAGGTGCCATGCTGAACGCGCAAAAAGATAGCTTTGCCCCAATTTTCAAACGTCCGATGAGCCTGGGCACGCGCTGCCATCAACTGGCGATGTACGTGGTGTT
Source organism: Candidatus Acidiferrum sp. (assembly GCA_041486245.1). GTDB lineage: Bacteria > Acidobacteriota > Terriglobia > Acidiferrales > UBA7541 > Acidiferrum. The sequence goes on along the minus strand of JBGPLB010000040.1, from coordinate 18,549 downwards.
CGAGAGCCCGTTGCAGATGCTGGCCGACAGCCCCTCGAATTATCTGCGCGAGCCGGAAGCGATGGAATTTCTAGCCGCGGTGCCGACGGTATGGGATGAAACGAAAGTGCTGGATGCAAAGATCGCGGAGTACGTTGCGGTAGCGCGCAGGAATGGCGCGGACTGGTACGTCGGAGCGATGACGAACTGGACGCCGCGCGATTTGGAAATTAAATTCTCATTTCTGCCGGCGGGCAATTTTCAAATGGATGCCTACCAGGACGGAATCAATGCCGAGCGCTACGGAAGCGACTACAAACTGGTGCGGAGCCAGGTCAATCAGTCGGCCAAACTAAAAATCCATCTAGCGCCGGGAGGCGGCTGGGCCGCGAGGATTCATCACTAGACTCCTCTGCTCTCGAAATTTCGATCGGGGCTGCGTGATCGATGATCCCTCTAACAAAAATCGGAGCGCCTTCCTAAAAAGGCGCCCCGACCCTTCCTCTTTGGGGTGTGGTTAGAAGAAGACCTTGATCGCCAGTTGAGCGACGCGCGGATCAGCGGCCTGTCCGGCGCGAAATGTGCCAAAAGCATTGTTGCCATTCAGTTTGTCAAACGCGCTGATCTGGTCCGTGCCGTTGACGGTGCCAGTGCTGATGCTTTCCGGCGCAAAGTTGGGATGGTTGAGGACGTTGAAATATTCGGCGCGAAGCTGGAGTTTCCAGTGCTCCGTAAAGTTGAAGTACTTGGAAACTTGCACGTCCCAATTAGAGGTCTTCGGCAATCGCAAAACGTTCTTGCCGACGTTCCCCGCTAGGGGAAGCACACAAGCGGGTGTGATAGGTGGGCCGCATCCTGTTTTAAGCGCTGCAGTGGACATAAAGGCCGCGGGGGTTAGCCAACTCACGCATTTGGCAGTGACGCCAGCGCAGGAGGACGAGCTATACGGATCAACACCCGAAATGAATGTGCCGCGGTCCTGACCAATGCCCGTGCTCGAGAGTTCGGTTCCCTGCAGCACGGTGATTGGGCGGCCGCTTGCCGCGGAAACGATGCCACCGATTTCGTAATCTCCGAGCAGGTAACGAACCAGCGTGCTGGTATTTCTGATCGTAGGCGAGTGCCATACGTACGACCCGGTGAAAACATGCGTATGGTCAAAGCTCGAGGGTCCATAGTCCATCTTGTGACGGTTCGGATCGTTGAACGGAAGAGTCGAGTAGCCGGTGTCGAAGCCGGAAACGCCCTCACCAAATGGGAGATCGTCGAGGCTCTTGGAATAAGTGTAGTTGGCCAGGAACGTGAAACCATGAGACATGCGCTTTTCGACGGAGGTCTGCAGCGCATGATAGCTGGCATTCACGTCCGTAATATCGGCTTGAACCGTTGATGAAAAGGTGTTGGTTTTGAAGGCGCCGCCACTGCCGATAAAAACCGTGCAATTCGCCAAGCCGATTCCCGCTTTACCCGGTGACCCCGCCGAACCAGCGCAGCCCGCGATCCCAGCCGGGGTTGAGGGATTGTAATACTCCGTCTCGAGGATGTGCAGTGTGCGAGAGCCGACATAGCCCGCGCGAAACAAGATGCTTCCCGGCAGTTGCCGCTCGATCGTCAAGTTCCATTCGTACGTCGTCGGTACATGATAGTCGCCACTCGGATCGTAGCTGACAGCGATCTAGTTGAATGGCGGAATGTAGGCAAAGTTTGTAGGCGCCGGGAATGGACTTGGGAACGTCGGGTAGCTGGCGGCCTGTAATCCACTGCATTTCAGGGCAGTCTGCGTCCCCGCCTTCGTGCAGAGAGGGTCGCTGAAGGAACCGGGGCTGGAGTTGGCGTTCGCGCCGCTGCTAGTGGCCGTGGAAAGAATGAACTGCGGACTGAAGGGCCACTCATCCACGAACCGGTTGCTGAGCATGCCCATCACGCGAGTGTCGTAGAAAATACCGGCGCCACCGCGGAGGCTGGTCTTGCCGTCGCCAAAAACGTCGTAGGCAAAGCCGATGCGGGGAGCGAAGCCGGTCCAACTCGTATTGAGAGCATTCTTCGGCATGCCGGGGTCACTGGGAATGCCGTTCTGCGACGAGAAGAAGACGCCCGGAGGCGCGTTGGGATAGACCCTGGACCTGGTGCCAGAGGCCATGGCGGCGAGATTGACTTGCGCCCAACGGTTTCCGGTGTCACTCCAAGGAAACGCGGGCTCGTAGCGCAAACCGAGATTGAGTGTCAAGCGGCGGGTGACGCGATAGTTGTCCTGGACATAGACGCCAACAAAGTTGGCGCGATTGTTCTTGAACTCTCCGGCGCCTTGCTGCAGCGCGAAGCCATTGCCGACGCCAGCGCCATCGGAAAGGATGCCGGCGAGGAAGAGCTGATAGGTGGCAAAGGTAGATCCCCCGAACAGGTAGCCGTCCTGCGTGCCAAAGCCGAAAATGCCGGGCTGATTGAAAAGGTTGTTCAGATCGACCGAGCTACGTTCCAAGGAACCGCCAAAGTGAAAGTCGTGTTTGCCCATTTCCCAACTGACGTCGTTGGCCCAAGTGTAGTTGTTGCGCGTGAAAAAGGCTGGGGGGTTATCGCCGAACGAGAAGCCGCCTTGAACGCCGACGCCCTGGATCGCAGAGGGAGTGGGCTGGAAAGGGATGGAAACCCCGAAGGCAGTGACGTTCACGGCGCCAGCGCCCGGCCCACGATGGGAGACTTCACGGGAGTAGCTAAAGCGGAAATCGTTGACCAGGCGCGGAGAGAAAACATGAGTCTCATGGGCCAGGAAGTTTTGGGCGGTGATCGCGAAAGTAGCGTCGGTGTAGGAGATAAGCAGCAACGGATTGAAAACAGGCGCCTTTGTGAAGCGGTCGAATTCGTACCGGCCGCTGAACTTGTCCTTCTGGCTGAAGGAGTGGTCAACGCGCCCTATAGCGGAGTCGAAGTTCTCAATGTCGGGCTTGGAGAACGGCACGGTCGGCTTTGAGCCTGCGGGAATGGTGCCGCCGGCCAGACTGAACTTCGGAGAAGAAAGCGCGGCGCCGGTGGTCGGGTCAATGCCGAGAAGCGTGGCAACGGCGGGATCGATCACGCCGGCAGGGCCAGTTGCAGCAGTTGTGGGGGCGCCGCAAGCGAGGCAGGCTAGGGTCTTGGGACTCAGGAAGTTGCTGATATCGGTCTGGCCGGGAACGTTTTGGCTGCCCAACACGAGGTTGCGGAACGCGGTGCGCTGATAGCCACCGAAGAAGAACGTCTTGTCGTGGACGATGGGTCCGCCGATAGTGCCGCCAAACTGATTGCGCTTAACGCTATCAGGAGTAGTAGGGGTGGCGAAGAAATTCTGCGCGTTGAACGCAGGATTGCGATTGAACTCGAAAGCGTCGCCGTGGAAATTGTTGGTGCCGGACTTGGTGATGACGTTCACGACGCCGCCCGCGTTGGAGCCGTATTCCGCGCTGTAGTTGCTGGTTTGCACGCTGAATTCCTGGAGGGCGTCGGGGAACGGAAAGGGCTGGTTGACGTTCGTGTATTCATCAACGTAATTGCCACCGTCAAGCTGGTAGCTAATAGAATTCTGGCGGGCGCCGTTGGCGGAAAAAGTAACCGCGCCGGGGAAAGTCTTAGTGGCGCCCTGATCAGCTCCGCCGTTGGGGGAGTTGACGGCGCCGGCGACCAGCAAGGTGAGTTGCGCCGCATTTCTGCCGTTGAGAGGCAATTCAGCAATGCGCTGCTGCTCGATGACTTGCCTGAGCGTGGATGTAGAGGTGTCCACTTGAACGGCGTTGGTCGTGACAGTAACGACCTCGGTGAGAGCACCTAACTTGAGGCCCATGTTCACGGTGAGAGTTTGATCCGCGAGCAAGGTAATGCCGTTCTGTTTTGAGGTGCTGAAGCCCTTGGACTCGACGGTCAGGTTGTAGACCGCGGGCCGAAGAGAGGGTAGAACGTAGAGCCCATCGGTATCCGTGATGGCGGAGCGGGAAAATCCCGTGCCTTCCTGAGTCGCCGTGACCTGTGCGCCCGCGACGCCTGCTCCCGCAGGATCGGTCACTCTGCCGAGAAGGCTGCCTAAACCCTGCGCTTGCGAATGGAGAGGAGCAAATAGAAGCGCGAAAAAAACAATCAGCACATTCTTCTTCATTTTTGTTTTTCCCTTTCGCGGGCCGTTCGAAACGATCGTGTTGGCCATGCCCGCCAGCTGCGGCGTACCGTGTGCCTCGAACACACGGCTACGCCTTTCGCACCAAGATTCGAACGAGACGCAGCACTCGCTTCTGACCATCAGTTTGCTGGATAGTCGCCATCAACTGCTTGAATACACCCAGTGTGCGGACATTAGGAGCGTAGTCCTCAGCATGTCAATCCGGAAAATTTAAAGGACTGGTTTAGCCAGACTAAACCTGAATTTCAAAGCCGAGCGAGTGAAGACTCAAGGTGACTGGTGACTGGTGACTGGTGACTGGTGACTCGTGACTGGTGACTCGTGCGAAACACGCCAAGACGGGGTTAGTCCTCCAGGGCTTTATGTTTCAGGTTTCTGCTTCGAAGCTGGCTGCGCGCCGCGCCGCAGAAGGGGGAGGCTCGGATCTGGCGGAGGGTGGTTTTGCTAATTGCGTCATTCCAAATGGAATTTTCGCGAATTGCGAATATCGCAAGGCGGCAAGTGAGTTCGGCACTTTCTCCAAGCGCAGATTGAAGGAGACAATTTCGCGTGCGATGCTTTGTTTAGCGAAGCAGCGCTGAGGCGCACCAGAGCAACGGTGCTTGACCGTGAAGGTCGCCGGTGTTGCGGGCGCGGTCGAGGTAATAGTTGAGGTCGTTTTTCTTGCCGGTGCCTTCACAGACGTTTTTCAGATCGGCGTTTGGATCCAGATAGCTGACCAGTCCGAGCCAGCCCTTGCGGGCAGCCCGACCGTAACGCTTTTCATCGAGCCAGCCGTTTTTCACGCCGGTGATCATGGCGAAAGTGAACATCGCGGTGCACGAAGATTCGGGCCACGCTTCGGGATGATCGAGCAACTGACGCCACATGCCGTCTTTGCCTTGATACTTCAAAAGGGAGGCCATCATTTTCAGATAGCCTTCCATGATTCGGGCGCGCTGAGGATGATTCGCTGGGAGCGAGCGAAGGAGTTCGGCCATGCCCGCTGCAACCCAGCCGTTGCCGCGACCCCAAAAGAAGGGAACATCGGGAGCGTGATAAAAAAGTCCGTTTGGTTGCTGGAGCTTGTCCAGATAGGCGGCCATTTCGAGAGCGGCGCGATCGAGGTATTTGGCTTCGCCGGTGGCACGATACGCTTGCACTTGCACGGCGGTGATCATGTACATGTCATCGATCCAAAAGCGGCTCTGCTTCGTGAGGCCTTCGGGAGTGGGATCTTCCCATTGTTGGTCGGCGATTTGGCGGCCTAGCTCCAAATATTTTTGCTGCTTTGATTGGATGTAAATTTCGAGAGGAACGGCACCGAATACCGTGTTGTCCACGTGCACTGGTGGCGGTACGAGCAAGGATTGTTCGGCTAGGAGAGGATCAAAGCGCGCGATAAGGCGAGCGGTGAGGTCCTTGTCGCCAGTTAATTGCGTGAAGGTCAGCGCGCCGTACCAAGCGACAGATTCGGGATAGGTGATGTGTTCGGGCGGAGCGGGCCTATTGAAATTCGTGTGGGGGCTCGAGACAAAGCGTTCCGCGACACGCTTGCCGATTTCTTTGGGAGAAGTCCCGGCTGGCCATTTCTTGAATTCTTTCTGTTGCGCACTGCAGGCGGGCGGCAGGAAAGCCGCTGCGAATACGAGAAGTGTTGCCGCTATGAGAAGTACGCTCTTCCTGGATAATTCGATTCTTATGTTCATCTGTGGCTGGAATTTCCTTTCATGTAATTGCACGTTCCATTCCGCGAGCGTTTGAATCAGTAAGGCTTGCCAGAGTTTGCCTCATGGTTCGTGCCTCTCAAGACTGAAAAGAATCACCACGCCGTCCGGATCGGTGACGGAGATTGCATCTTTGCCGGTTTTCACGTTGAGGGACCGGCTGCGCAGATCGTCCGCAGTACGGGCGAGATTGGCAACAGTGAATACGATGAAAGGTTTCGTTGCAGGAGTCGCGGCTTCGAGTTCTATTTCGTCGCGGGAGTTTCCCGGAAGCCGCATGCGGACCGTCTCGCCGGCGGCTACGTCCTGGAACCCCAGCTTGGACGTGTAGAAGACGTGTTCCGCGACCACGTCTTGCACTGGAATGACAGCGCGCATCAGATGTTGTGAAACGCGACGGTCACTCAGATGTTTGCCACGATCTTCAAAATGAAGTGAGCCGGGAAGATATTGCGTGTATTCGAGAGTTTGTCCTTCGGGATCGTGAAGCACGAAGAGCAGGTTGCCAGCGCGGGCTTTGCGGCTGTGCGGCGGATTCAAGCGGTACTTTACATATTCGTTCCAGACGGATTCGATGTCGGTGGCTTCATAGCAGAGGTGAAGCAAGCCCGCCGGCTGAGAATCGCTGCCGCGACCGTAGAGTTCGATGAACTGGCGATCATTTATTTTGATATAGGAGACGGGAGGTTTGCCGGGGTCAGCGAATTCAAATGACTGTTCGAAGCCCAACGTGCGGTAGAAATCGCGGGATTTCTGGACATCGGCGACGCGAAAAGCGACGTGAGCGATGCCCGCCAACGCTGGGGATGAATCGGGTTGCAGCGAGAAAAGCGAGAGGGCGAGGAGCAGCACTGCGATCATCGTTTGCATGTTCGTGAGTCCGGCCAGAATTTAAATGCTGACAACTCTTCTGAGCCGGAAACGCGTCGGATAGGTTACACCTAAAGTCAAGTCAGACACTTGGCCGCGATTGAGTTTGCCGTTTATACCTTTGAAGTGTGGATGGCATCGCAGACCGCGGAAGTAACTTCTCGAGTTGTTGCATTGCCGCCGAGGTCGGGAGTATGAAGGCCTGAAGCTGTGACGAGTTCGACGGCTTGCATCAGCCGTTGGGCCGCATCGGTCTCGCCGAGATGCGCGAGCATCAGCGCGGCGGTCCACAAGGCGCCAATGGGATTGGCGATGCCTTTGCCGGTGATGTCGAACGCAGCGCCGTGAATGGGTTCGAACATGGAGGGAAAGCGGCGTTGCGGGTCGAGGTTGGCGGTGGGCGCGATTCCCAGGCTGCCCGCGAGGGCTGCAGCAAGGTCGGTGAGGATGTCGGCGTGTAGATTTGTAGCGACAATCGTGTCGAGACTGGCGGGCTTGCCGACCATGCGCGTGGTCATGGCATCGACGAGCATCTTGTCCCATGTGACGTCTGGAAATTCCCTGGAGACTTCCGCCGCGATCTCATCCCAGAGAACCATGCCGTGGCGTTGCGCGTTGGATTTGGTGACGACGGTGAGCAGCTTTCGCGGCCGATCTAGTGCAAGCCTGAAGGCAAATCGCATGATGCGCGTGACGCCGCTGCGGGTGAAGATGGAAGTTTCCGTAGCGACTTCCTCGGGAAAACCGCGATGGGCGCGGCCGCCTTGTCCGGAATACTCGCCTTCGGTATTTTCGCGGACGATGGCCCAGTCGAGATCGGCGGGCTTGCAGTCACGCAGGGGCGACGACAAGCCTTGCAGAATGCGCGTGGGGCGAAGATTGACGTACTGATCAAATCCCTGGCAGATCGCCAGACGCAAACCCCAAAGAGTTATGTGGTCAGGGATATCAGGGGCGCCGACGGCGCCAAAATAAATCGCGCTGAACGGCCGCAGAAGTTCGAGGCCGTTCTTAGGCATCATCACGCCGTGCTTCCTGTAATAGGCCGAGCCCCAGGGAAAGGTTTCGACTTTTAGCTGAAAACCGCCGACCTTTTGAGTGAGTGTCTGCAAGACCTCAAGACCGGCAGTTATCACTTCGGGTCCGATGCCATCCGCGGGGATGGCGGCAATCGCATACTCTCGCATTTCAGCTCCCGGAATAGATTTGCCGATGTGATCTCGCCGAGCGGCCTGGCACCATCATAACTTTCCAGCCAGAGCGCGAAGATTTTTCTCTAAACGAAGGCTCAGGCCCTTTATGTGTATACTACGCGACGCAAATTTTGCGCGGCGGAAAACAAATAATGGTGCAGGATATCTCCGCCGCTTTCTGAAGGCCTGCGAATCGAGGGAACATGGCCGACACACCGCTTGAGCCGGCGGTCGCACAACGCGCGCGAAAACGAATCGCGTGGCGACTTCTTCCCTTTCTTTTCCTGCTTTACATGATCGCTTTCCTGGACCGCATGAACGTAAGCGCGGCGGCTCTGCAGATGCCGCACGACCTGGGATTCAACGACAACGTGGTCGGACTGGGCGCCGGCATGTTCTTCATCGGATACATGGTGCTGGAAATTCCCGGGGCATTGATCGCCGAAAGGTGGAGCGCGCGCCGCTGGATTGCCCGCATCATGATTTCCTGGGGAATCATAACCGCGCTGATGGCGTTTATCCACACGGCGCGGGAATTCTATTTGGTGCGCTTTCTTGTGGGGGCAGCGGAGGCCGGCTTCTTCCCCGCCGTAATTGTTTATGTGTCCCACTGGTTCCGGAATGAGGATCGCGCCAAAGCGATCGCCGTTTTTTATGCAGCCAGTCCGCTTTCTTATGTGGTCGGGTCACCGCTTGCTGGATTGCTGCTGGGAATTTCGTGGCTGGGTTTGAGAGGCTGGCGATGGCTTTTCATCTTGGAAGGAATTCCCGCGGTCGTCTTTGGCGTGATCACGATTTTTTATCTGACCGATTGGCCGCGAGACGCGAAGTGGCTCGAACCTGTTGAGCGCGACTGGATCAACGGCCAGCTGGAAAATGAAAAGCAGGCCAAACATAAGATCCGTTCGTACACCATATGGCAGGCATTTGCGCAACGCGACGTCATCCTGCTGACGTTGGCTTACTTCTGCGCAACGACGGGAGGCTACGGAGTAGCGTTTTGGTTGCCGAGCATTCTGAAGCGGCTTTCCGGGCAAAGCGACATGCGAATCACACTTTTCGCGGCGCTGCCTTATCTTGCTGGATTCCTGGCACAGCAACTGAATGGATGGCATTCGGACCGGACCTTGGAGCGGCGTTGGCATGCAGCGGTTTCGATTTTCCTATGCGGAGTTTCTCTACTACTGGCAGTGATTTACGGTTCGAGTCTCGCAATCGCGGTCGCGCTGTTCTGCCTGGTGGGAGCCGGCTATTACTCATTCCATCCCTGTTTTTGGGCGGTGCCGACAGCTTTCTTGAGTGAATCGGCCGCGGCGGCATCCATCGGATTGATTAATTCGGTGGGGAATCTGGGAGGGTTTTTCGGGCCGATGATGATGGGCTATCTGGTCAACCGGACACATTCCTTCACGGCGGGACTTTCGTATTTGGTGGGGAGTCTTTGCCTGTCCGGGATATTGATGCTGGTTGTCGGCGCGGGACGCCGTTCCTTGCCGCGGGCGGGGCAGGCGGCTACAAGTTAGCGGAGGATTTGGCTGCCATTCGTGAGGGATTATTGTGCCATTGCGTTTCAGTGAATCTCGGGTTCGGGGATAGGAGCCGTGCCTTCCAGGAAATCGAAGTCGCAGCCTTCGTGAGCCTGCTTGATGTGTTGCATAAATAATTTTCCGTAGCCGCGGGGATAGATCCCTTCTTTGGGGCGCCAAGCTGCGCGGCGACGGGCGAGCTCGTCTTCATTCACGAGCATGTTGAGTTGGCGGGCGGGTACATCGAGTTCGATGAGATCGCCTTCCTTCAACAAGGCGAGCGGGCCGCCGACAAAGGATTCGGGAGAGACGTGCAGGACGCAGGCACCGTAACTCGTGCCGCTCATCCGCGCGTCGGAAATGCGGACCATATCGCGGATGCCAGCTTTCAGAAGTTTTTGCGGAAGCGGGAGATTTCCCCATTCGGGCATTCCGGGCGCGCCTTTCGGACCGGCGTTGCGCAAGACGAGGACGCTGCTCGCGTCGGCATCGAGTGCTGGGTCATCCATGCGGGCATTCATTTCGTCGAAGCTGTCAAAGACGATAGCTCGCCCGGTGTGCTTGAGGAGTCTCGGCTCAGCTGCGGAAGCTTTGATGACGGCGCCATTGGGAGCGAGATTTCCGTAAAGAATCGCCAAGCCGCCGGAAGCGAGAACGGGATTGTCCAAAGAGCGGATGACATCCGAATTGTAAATTTCCGCGCCCGCGATATTTTCGCCGAGAGTTTTTCCGGTGATAGTCAGGCAAGTGAGATCCAGATGGGGAGCGAGAGATCGCAGCAGGGCGGGCAATCCGCCGGCATAATAAAAATCCTCCATCAAGTACTTACCGCTTGGACGAATGTTCGCGAGCATGGGAGTCTTTTTCGAATACTGATCGAAACGGTCCAGCGAAATCTTTATTCCAGCACGACCGGCCATCGCAAGCAGGTGGATGACGGCGTTCGTCGAGCCTCCCAAAGCGAACACAGCCGCAATGGTGTTATTGAAAGAAGCGTCACGCAAAATATCGCGCGGCTTCAAATCTTCCCAGACCATTTCGACGATGCGCCGTCCCGAGCGGTTGGCCATCTTGGGATGATTGGAATCAACCGCGGGGATCGAGGTCGCACCGGGGAGTGTGAATCCCAGGACTTCGGTCAGGCTGGTCATGGTGGAAGCTGTGCCCATCGTCATGCAAGTTCCCGCGGAACGCGCGATGCCGTTTTCGATTTCAGTCCAGGCTTGCAGATCGATGTTGCCGGCGCGGCGTTCTGCCCAGTACTTCGAAACGTCGGATCCGCTGCCGAGGATTTCGCCGCGCCAGTTGCCGCGAAGCATGGGTCCTGCGGGAACGTAGATTGCGGGGAGATTCATGCTGATGGCGCCCATCAAAAGTGCCGGCGTGGTTTTGTCGCAGCCGCCCATCAGCACGCAGCCATCAGCAGGATAGGAGCGCAACAGCTCCTCGGTTTCCAGGGCGAGCAGGTTGCGATACATCATGGTGGTCGGCTTCTGAAAAGTTTCGCCCAGAGTGAAGGCGGGCATCTCGACGGGAAAACCGCCGGCTTGCCAGACGCCCTTCTTGACGTCTTCGGCGCGCTCGCGAAGATGACTGTGGCAAGGATTGATGTCGCCCCAGGTGTTGATGATGGCGATGACGGGCTTGCCTGCGTAATCGGCTTGCGTGCAACCCATAGAAGCGGCGCGGGAGCGGTGACCGAATGATCTCAGGTCGTCAGGGCCATACCAGCGGTAGCTTCTCAAGGACTTGGAATCTTTTGGCGGCATAAATCCCTTCCGAATTCTGTACCTCGATGCATCCAACCGTAGAACTTTGAAACCGCTGGGTCAACCATCGATCATCGCTGCAAAGCGATGTAGTTTAGGAGGACTCATTTTGTGGTGTCAAATTCCAAGTTTTAAACATCCCATTTTATTTTTCTAAACTGCACTGCTCGGATATAGATTGGCGAGAATGTGGTGTAATCTCTTGCGCTGTTGATGCGACACCGATGAGAAGCGATACGATTCTGGTTCTAGCGAATCCGGGTGAGCCGCAGCTTGCAATGCTTAAGCAGCAGCTCGCGGAAGTAAGAATCATCGTCGGAAATTCCGCGGAAGCATTCGAACAAGAAGCTGCTAACGCCAAAGTGTTGTTCAATTGGTCGGGCCCTCTCGCTTTGTTCAAAACAGTGTTTGGCATGTGCCCGCACTTGCTGTGGGTGCACTCGCGTTCTGTCGGATTGGAGAGAACACTGTTCCCGGAGTTGAAGGAGAGTCCAGTTCCGCTGACGAACGGAGTGGGAGTATTTAGTGCATCGCTCGGTGAGTTTGCGCTCGGCGCGATTTTATATTTCGCGAAGGATTTTCGGCGCATGATTCGCAATCAGATGGGCGGCGTATGGGAGGCGTTTGATGTTTTGGCTGTGTCAGGCCAAACCGTGGGAATCATCGGGTACGGCGACATTGGGAGGGCCGTTGCTGGGAGGGTGACCGCGATGGGGATGATTGTGCTCGCCCTCAAGCGGCATGCGCCGCCGGCGGGAGGCGCGGGCAATTTAGTCGAGCGAACCTACACGCCAGAGCAGCGTCTTGAGATGCTTTCGCGCTGCGACTATGTGGTAGTGGCTGCGCCGCTGACTTCGGAAACACGCGGAATGATCGGCGAGGCGGAGTTTGAGGCGATGAAGCCTAGCGCGGTGGTGATCAATGTCGGGCGAGGACCGGTGATCAACGAGGAGGCGATGGTAAGGGCGCTATCGAGCGGACGAATTAAGGGAGCGGCGCTGGACGTCTTCGACCATGAGCCGTTGCCTGCGGGTCATCCGTTTTACAAGCTGGAAAATGTCTTGCTCTCTCCGCACTGCGCGGACCATACGCTGGACTGGCTCGATAACGCGATGAAATTTTTCATCGAGCAATATCAACGATTCCAGTCGGGCGAACCGTTGCGCAATATCGTGGATAAGAAGCTGGGATACTAATCGAACTTGTACAGGCAGCTGCGAATTTTCGTAGCACACCAATTTCAGATTAGGGTTTGAACTTCGCGCCAGATTGTTGGCTCGACTGGTATGCCATTCTGCAGATTTTCTTTTCGGGTTTGCAGGACACGTTCGCCAGGGTATCGTACGTGATCGCCAGATGCAGACTCAGGTGAATGCAGAAAGTCCAGGATCTGGTCGGCCAAATTATCAGCACTTTCGCTCGGCCCCAGCGTATGCGGGGCGATGGCAATAAAGAGCTGCGAGAGCTTCGTTTCTCGCTCCGGTTCGGCCGGTATCTGAAATGTGGCGCTCCCGCCTGAAAGAAGCGCGGCGACGATATCCAACATCAACGCCAAACCAGAACCCTTCCAATAACCGATGGGCAGAGGGCATTTTGAGGCCTCGATGGCCGCGGGATCGCGCGTGAGGCGACCGGTGACGTCAAAACCGCCATCCACGGGCAATTGCTCGCCACGCATTCGATAGGACGCCAGAGCGCCGTAAGAGAATTGCGACATGGCCATATCGAGAACGACGTGGCCTTTCTTGCGCGGCACCGCAATGATCAAGGGATTGTTGCCGACACGTGGATCGCTTGCTCCCCAGGGCGGAAGATTAGGCAGCGTATTGGTCCAGCAGATGCCAATGACTCCGGCGTCGGCGGCTTGCCAGCCGTAACTCCCGCCGCGCATCCAGTGGTTGGTATTGGCGAGAGCCACGCATCCGATTCCGCGCTCCTGCGAGAGGAGAATCGCTCTCTCCATGCACCGGTGAGCGTTTAGATTGCCCGCGCCGCTTCTTCCGTCCCAGCGTTCGAGCGAACCGAAGCTTGCGACTAGTTGCGGTTCGGCATTCGCTGCGATGATTCCACTTCGAATCATGCGAATGAATTGCGGAAAACGGTTTAAGCCGTGGGAATAGACTCCGTCACGGCTAGCTTCCGCGAAGAGCTGAGCGCAAAGGCGGGCGCGCTGCTGCTCGAATCCGTGCTTGAGCAGCGCACGAAACAGAACTTCGAACAACTCTTCAAAGGGAATTCTCATGGACTTGCTGTACTCGCCGCAGCAGCGCGGCCGCCGCGGGCTAGGACTGAATGATTCCCGCCGAAACGCAAATAGGGTACACCAAATTTTGGACGGGGAAATGGTGCAGTCTTTCTAAACTTGATTTTGAGGAGACTTGAAAGATTGCGGCGCGCAAAACGTTTTGAGCTGAAGTTTGTTTGTTGTAGTCTTCGGGTGAAATGAAAACACGCTGCGCTGTTTTGCTCATGCTGCTGGCTTCCCCATGTTTTGCCGCGGAATTGACCGGAAACTGGGCGGTCAAGGATCCTTTGCCGGACGGCACTTTCCGTACCACTTACTTGAATCTTCATCAGGAAGGCTCCCGCATAACGGGAACTATTCGCGTGACTCAGTTCTATTACAAAATTGTCGAAAGCACTGGGGGGCCCGATGGCTTCACGCTGACCGGAAGCATGATGGACGGAACGAGCGACCGCCGGGTGAAGTATGAAGGCAAGCTGGTAGGCGACCAGTTGCACGTGTTAACGCGGCGCAGGCCTGACGCCGAGCTCATCGAGATGGTCGCTCACCGCGCGCCACCGGGCGAGGGCGTGTATCCCGCACGCGTGCCGCTGCCTGCGCTTCACGAGGTGGCCGACAACGGCCTGGCCAGAACGCCACCGATGGGCTGGAACAGTTGGAACAAGTTTGCTGGGCGTGTGGATGATGCAGCCGTGCGCGGAATGGCCGACGCCATGGCCACAAACGGGATGAAAGCAGCCGGCTATCAATACATCAACATCGACGACACTTGGGAGGGTGAGCGCGACGCACACGGAACCATCACGACGAATAAGAAATTTCCTGACATGAAGGCGCTTGCCGACTATGTGCACAGCAAAGGCCTAAAGATCGGAATCTATTCCTCGCCCGGCCCAAATACGTGCGCGGGATACGAAGGGAGTTACGGCCACGAGGAACAGGACGCGCGGACGTATTCCGCCTGGGGTATCGATTATTTGAAGTATGACTGGTGTGGCGCCCGAAACCTGTATACGGACGAGGAGATGCGCGCAGTGTACCAAATCATGGGCGATGCGCTGCACAGAGCGGGCCGTCCGATTGTGTATAGCCTTTGCCAGTACGGGCGCGCCGACGTCTGGAAGTGGGGCGCAGAAGTTGGCGGCAACGCATGGCGAACCACGGGCGACATCCGCGACAGATGGGATTCGATGACTAAGATTGGTTTTGCGCAAGATGAACTGGCTGCGTGGGCGAAACCTGGGCACTGGAACGATCCCGACATGCTGGAAATCGGCAACGGCGGAATGAACGACGACGAATACAAAACACACATGAGTTTGTGGTCGATTCTTGCAGCGCCACTGCTGGCTGGAAATGACCTGCGAACCATGGCTCCCGACATCCGGGAGATACTCACGAATCATGAGGTGATCGCCATCGATCAAGATGAAGCGGGGAAGCAGGGCCGGCAAATCGCGAAATCCGGAGAGCAGGAAATATGGGCGAAGCCACTACATGATGGCGGTCAGGCGATTGGGATATTTAACCGCGGTGGGGAGCCCGCAAAGATCGCAGTCAAGTGGTCGGAGCTAGGATTGAAAAGTGCGCCAAGGCGAGCACGCGATCTCTGGGAGCACAACGACGTCAAGGTGAAGGGTTCGGAATTCTCGGCAATGGTGCCCGCACACGGCGTGGTGATGCTGCGCGTCACACAATAATCAGAAATACCAATTCTACCCGCCGAGGTGAGATCACTTTCCCGTATAGGAAATTCGCCAGACGGACTTCGAGCCATCATCCGTTACCAGCAGCGAGCCGTCGGGGGCAACGCTGACGGCCACGGGGCGGCCCCAAACGTGGCCATTATCCACCACGAATCCCGTCATGAAATCTTCATACTCCCCGGTGGCGTGGCCGGTCTGATGCAGTGGTACGCGAATGACTTCGTAGCCCACGCGGAGCGAACGATTCCATGATCCGTGTTCGCAGGCGAAAATATCGCCCTGGTATTCCGCCGGGAACTGCTTGCCGTCGTAAAAAGTCAGTCCCAGCGAAGCATTGTGCGGATTGAGAATCACATCTGGCGTGATTACCTTGTCTTTCAGTTCAGGATGCTTGCCTGCATGGCGCGGATCCTGATGACCGCCCATGTACCACCAGGGCCAACCATAAAAGCCGCCCTCCTGCACATGAGTGATGTAGTCCGGCACGAGATTGTCTCCGAGTGCATCGCGTTCGTTCGTGGAACACCACAACTCCCCGGTCTTCGAATTGATGGCCAAACCCACGCAATTGCGGATGCCGTAAGCGTAGATCCGCATTGCCGAACCGTCCGGATTGAACTCGAGAACATCGGCGCGATCCTTTTCGGCCGGGGTCGCATCGGGGTCGTCGATATTCGAGGCTGAGCCCACGGAGACAAACATTTTCTTGCCATCGGCAGTGAACTGAATGTCGCGTGTCCAGTGGCCCTGTCCCGCCGGTAAATCCACGATATGTTCCGCGGGGCCGCGGGCTTTTAAGTCGCCATTGCGGTAGGGAAAGCGCACAACCGAGTCCGTGTTTCCAATATAGATCCACTGCGGGTCCGGCCCAGGTGGATAGAAGTTGATGCCGAACGGGCGGTTTAGTCCAGTGATAAAAGTTTCTGATTGTTCAGGCTTACCGTCGGCGGTGATTCCCTTGAAAACGCGGATATCGCCTGTGTGGCTCTCGGCAACAAAGAAATCACCATTGGGAGCAGTTCGAATCAGCCTCGGATCATTAAGACCTGAGGCATAGAGTTCGACTTTGAAGCCAGGCAGCACCTGCGGCCACGCGTTTGCCGGACGTGGCACGAGTTGAGGACCATTGCCGGACGAGGCCGTGGCTAGGGGAGTGGGCAAATCTTTAAGCGTGATCTTGCGGATCTTGCCGGGCTTCTCGAACCGGTAGTCGGTGAAGGGAGCCTTTGGTGGTGGAGCATTCTTGCCCGTATCGACGGCTTCGTCGGCTGAAAGCTGTACGCGCGGTGAACCAGGTTTGAGGCTGCCGAGTACGCGAACATAATTGATGATCTGCCACCTCTGTTGTTCGGGCAGAGTTTGCCAGGCCGGCATGCCGTTGTTCACATCGCCTTTGGTGATATACCAAAAAAGTTCGCCGTCGCTGGCGCCTTGCGCCTTGCCCGTCGCGAGTGCGGGAATATTTCCCGAGCCTTCTCCGTTTTCGCCGTGGCAGCGCGCGCAGCGGAGATGATAGGCCGCCTTAACGGAGGCGGGATGCTGGCCCATGTAGGGATTCTTTTGGTTCTTGACGGACGCCGGTGCGTTGTGGAAATTCGCGTTTTGAGCGCGCAAGGTGATAAGTTCAGGAAGCAGAGCTACGGCGCACGTTATCAGTAAGCGAGCAACGATCCCCTTGGCAAATTTCAAGTTGGTCCTCCAAAAATACGAATCCGGGATTCAAACTTCCTATCTAGACTCAAAAGAGGCTTGCGTCTCACACCGCCCGGCAGGAAGAATTTAGAACGTCAACGGCTCGACGGCAAGCAAAACTGCCGGTGCACTTCGCTTGTCACAAGCGGCCTGACAAAAAGGGATGATTTTCCAGTGGAAGACGCGCCGACTAAGTTTGCGATGGCGAGTCGAGTGCACGCATGCCCGTCCACGCTTCTGCGTTCGAACGAAATAGGCGGGTAACGTCACGCTGAATGTCACCGCGAGTTACGCCGCGGCCATCCTCGGAAAGAAGACGGTAGGTTTCTGAGAGGATGCGCGACATGGTTCTGCGCGTGTTATTCCATTTGTAGATGACTTGCTCGAGAACGCGGGCATCGGAGTGCTGCGGAATGAAGCTCGTACCCAACATCTCGATGCGCTCGCGGGTGATCTCTTCCACTATCGAAGGATTGTTCATGAACCACCAGCAACCGAAAGGCATCAAATTATTGAACTTTCGCGCGTAAACGCAGAGTTCGTGCTGGTTCTCGCGGCTGAGCACGCTCACCAGAAAGCGATTGTCCGGAAACTCACGGCAAAGATTTTCCAAGGCTTTCAGGTCCGCTCTGCCCACGGCATCGCCCGCCAGGCGCAACGCAGGATTCACCTGTTTGCGAACTCCGATCATGAGCGAGAGTGGCAAACCCAATTCCCGGCAAGCCGGCAGCACCGCTTCCTTCAGCAACCGATTGCCAACCGTCTCGTGTGGATATGCAAAAGTGTCCGGCAGCGAGACCGCCATGTAGACGGGCTGCATCCGTGCGTGCCAGTCCGACAAGAAACGCCGCACTTCCGCCGCACACTTGTCCGAGGCGTGTTCATTCACGCGATAGCCTTGACTAGCCAACACCCTCCAGTGCGCGGACCAAGTGCACAGAATTCGATCCAGCCGCAATACCGCACGGAACTGCTTGTGGTTCGCAACGCCGTTCAGCCAGACGGGGGCTTCCTCCGGGTCGAGAGGATCATTCGTCATGACCACTAAATTGATGCCCGCCATTTGAAGCACATTCAGAATGTGCGCTTCGATAGACTGCGCTTTGAAAAAAGCCCTCGCTTCTCCCAAGTCTGGGCGATCCGTGGGCAATTGGAAAGCATTGAGAACAGCGATGACCCCACGCGTGGATTCTGAAACTGGGGTATTTTCGACGAAGAGAGCCCGCCAAATGGCATCGGCTTGTTCGGGCTTGGTGAGTGCCCAGTACTGCGCCGGACTGATGTCCGAAGAGCGGAAGAGTTCGGCCTCGAGATAGTGATAGGTGAGCAGTTCGTCGATGCCCCACAAGCCGAGCTTGCCGAACGCAGGGGAATACAAGTGCGTGTGAATGTCGACAAACTGCGTGGCAGCAAGCACATCCTCGACTGTTAAAAAAATCTGTGCTTCCGTGAGCAATTCTCCATCGCTGGACGATGGAGTTTGACTGGCGGATTTAAGAAAAGCGGTTTTCATGCCTTGCGGTGACTCTCGCTCCACCCGGACATGCCTAGCATACTGTGCCACAAAACGTATTTGGCGTGCGTTGTGTTTCAGGATGGTCCGATGCCTCGGCTTACGAATCGAGGAGCTGCCCTTCCCAGGGTCACGAGTGTCGCAGACTACAAACCATGCGCCCAAGTGTCAAATTGTAAGAATTGAAGGTAATATTCAGCGAAACT
>JBGPLB010000039.1:0-29022 GCA_041486245.1 Candidatus Acidiferrum sp. | reverse complement strand
GGCGGAAGATTCAACGAAATGTACGGCTGGGATAGCTATTTCATCATTCGCGGACTGGTGCGCGACGGCCGGATTGATCTTGCAAAAGGCATGGTGGAGAATTTCTTTTTTGAGATCGAACATTACGGTGGAGTGTTGAACGCCAACCGCACGTATTATCTGACACGTTCCCAGCCTCCTTTCCTTACCTCCATGATTCTTGCGGTCTACGATGCACAGAAATCCAGCGGGCACACGAACGATGAGTGGCTCGCGAGAGCTTACGACTACGCCGTCAAGGATCACGAATTGTGGATCAGTGAGCCGCATCGTGCGGGATCGACTGGACTCTCACGCTACTTTGACTTCGGCAATGGCCCGGCAGCGGAAAGCGTGAAGGACGAAACGGGTCACTATCGTCAGGTGGCGGCCTACTTCCTGGGCCAAGCGGACCTCGGCCGGAAGTACGTTGTGGAATCGAGTACGCCAAAGCCATCGCCGCTTGCGGCAGGCCCGCTGTTTACGCTTCAGATTTGCGACATCGCAACAACCATGGCCCGGCCGGGATGCGATCCCGCGGGAACAGTTGCGTTGACCGCGGGCTACTACAAAGGTGATCGAGCGATGCGCGAGTCCGGTTTCGACATTTCGTTTCGGTTCGGTCCTTACGGCGCAGCGACACACCATTTCGCTCCAGTATGCCTCAACAGTCTGCTCTACAAAACCGAGAAGGACCTCGAACAAATGAGCGCAACGCTGGGCCGGAAGGAGGAATCGGAGAAGTGGCGTCAGCGGGCTGAGGAACGAAAAGCCAATATTCAGAAGTACTTCTGGGATAGCGAGCGCGGCCTGTTCTTCGACTACGATTTCGAGAAGCAAGTACAATCCACGTATGACTACGTGACCACGTTTTATCCGCTGTGGGCCGGCGTCGCGACTCCCGAGCAGGCGCGATCAGTTGTGAAACACATTAGCACCTTCGAACGGCCCGGCGGCCTGGTGATGAGCCCCTACGAAACCGGCGGACAGTGGGACTATCCGTATGCGTGGGCTCCGAACCAATTGATGGCCGACGAAGGCATGCGCCGTTACAAATTCAATGAGGATGCCAACAGAGTTTCTTACGAATTCCTTTCCACGGTTATGGAGAATTTTCGGCGCGACGGCAACATTCGCGAGAAATACGACGCGGTGAAGCGCTCCTCAGAAACGCAGGTGACCGCCGGGTATCACATGAACATCGTCGGTTTTGGATGGACCAACGGCGTTTTTTTGGCGCTCTTGCACGAACTGCCGCAAAGCGAAGTCGCCAGGCTGGCCAAGGAACATGCTTCCGTTCCGGTCGCAACGCACTAGCACTTCGTTCTTGTGTTGGTTAAAGCTCGGCTGATCGGATTCGCTCTAGTCGTGATTCATCTCGAGTAGGAGTACCCCCGGGCTGGCTCGCGACCCACGATCCCATTCCGTTTGCAGCCTCATTCATGGTTGCAAGGGACCCGCGTCGCAGAAAGTGATATACGAGCGCCGCCGTGAACGCGTCGCCGGATCCAACCGTGTCCGCCACCTGCACTGCAATGCCTGGATGTTCATGTTTGGCATACTCGCTTACCAGCAGACTTCCTCCCGCGCCGCGCGTAATGCAGACAAGCTTCGTGTGAAATGTATGGCGCAGCCATTGCGCCGCGGACTCCTCGTCGTGAAACGGGAAACCAAGCAGCTGCACCACTGTCGGCAGTTCATCGTGGTTTAATTTGATGATGTCAGCCTGTTTCGCGGAATCGGCCAGGATCTGCGCGGAATAGTAAGACTGGCGAAGATTGACGTCGAAAATGCGCGTGGTTTCCGGCCCAATTGTTTTCAAAAAAGAGTGGATGGTCTGGCGCGATTGCGGGGACCGCTGCGCCAGCGAACCAAAACACACTGCGTCCGCCTTTTGCGCCAGCGCCTGCCACGCGGCCGTCCATTCGAAAGAATCCCATGCCACGGGCTCCGCGATTTGAAATGTCGGCTGTCCTTTTGCATCGACTTCCACCTGCACAATCCCCGTGCGGTAAGTTGCATCGAGCTGGATGTAGGCTGTGCTGAGACCGAGGCGTTCCAGTCGGTGTTTGGCATCTACGCCCAGTTCATCGTTTCCTACGCGGCTGGCGACGATGCCTTCATCGCCGAGCAAACTCGTCATGTAAGCAAAATTCGCGGGCGCGCCCCCAAGCTGGCGGCTGTCCGGGAATATATCCCAGAGAAGTTCTCCGAGCCCCACCGTCGTGAACTTTTTCACGGACAATCCGCGTTTCTCCGGCAAGTAAGTGCATTCGCGCGGAACTTTAATTCGCCCCGTTGCACCCAGCTAACGTCGCGTGACCGCAAGCACTACTGCCATACCGAGCCAAGTTTCCAGATCGTGAGCGAAAGCACTTTGCCATGCCCGCCGTCCGAATACAGCTCAATTCCATCGCTTCCGGGTGAGGGGTAGATCCGATCTGTCAAGACCACCTCGCCGTCGTTGACGAACACTTCCACGCTGGAACGGTCCAGAAAAACGTGGAGCTTGACTCGCGAATTCTGCCGCAAAGCTGCTTTGTAACGCCCAGGAAATTCTGGCGCAAAAGAAACCTCTCCTGACCGAGTCCTATCGACGAACACTTCCTTATTTTCGGGAGTAAATCCTAGGACTGTTTCTTCGGCCCTGCCTTTACGCACCCGGAAACCGATCTCCTTCGCAGCTTCGGGAGCTAACTCTGCTTCGATTTCTAGAGTCTCCCCGCTCGCCTTGGTCGAGTGCATCGCTTGGATTGCATCGGGAACGGAAAGATTCGAGACTCTAAGCAACTCTAGCTGGCGCAGCCGTTTCGTTTCGGCTATGGGCCCTTGTACCAGCCGGATTCCATCTGGAAACTGTGTAAGGCCGAGCTCGCGCGGCAAAGACTGCGCCCCGCGCCAAATCAAAGTTGGCTCGCGGTTCGCGTACTGCCAATTACTAATCCACCCAATCCAAATCCTTCGCCCATCCTTTGGAGGGATATCCGAGAACGAATTCGTTGCGTAGAAATCTTTGCCATAATCGGCCCAAAGCTCCTGCGCGGTTGAGTCTTCGTTCACAAAGTGCTCTCCGTCGAAGCTCCCCACAAAATATTCCACGCCCGTGCCGCCGGCGGGCGCGCCGGGATTTCGATTTACGACCAGAACCCATTTTTTGTTTTCTGGATTTCTATCCACCGGCAGTGCGAATAGGTCTGGACACTCCCACTGCCCTTTCTGATTTCCCGCTGCTTCAAAGGATCCCCGAAGCACCCAACTCTTCAAATCACGCGAGTCAAGAAACACAGCTTTTCTCTCGTCTGCGAGGACCGCCACCATCACCCACTTCCGTTGCGGCTCGTACCAAAATACTTTGGGGTCCCGAAAGTCAGGCTGCTGCAAGTCAGCTACAGGATTCCCTGAATAATTTGTCCAAGTCCGGCCGCGGTCGTTGCTAAAAGCGAGATTTTGTTTCTGTGAGTTGATTCCGGCCGCGGTATAGATCGCAATCAGGCAGGAAGGATTCCGAGTATCGGCGCCGTTGCAGAGGCCGCTCGAATTACGCCAGTCCACAACTGCGCTGCCCGAATAAATCATGAATTTCCCCGGCTCTTCGGGAATCGCGTCAGGCAAATTTTTCCAATGCAACATATCTGCGCTGACCGCGTGGCCCCAGCTCATGTGGCCCCATTCCGTGCCTTGCGGGTTGTACTGGTAAAAAAGATGGTATTCCCCCTTGTAGTAGACCAGGCCGTTCGGATCATTCATGAAGTTTTTCGGCGGTGAAAAGTGAAATTGCGGCCGCCACGGCTCGTCGTAAGTCTTTTGCGGCAGCACTACAAACGCGGTTGCCAAAAAGAGGGATGCTGCCAACGTCCCGCGAAGCAGGTTATTGGAAAAGTTCATCTGATTGGTCGTCAACTTCAAGGTTTCGCATTCTGCTTCTCTTCCAGTTGGCCGGCCACCTTGAGTTCACGATCCGCGTCTTCATTTCTGCCCAAATCGCGGTAAGCCTGCCCCAAAAGGTGGTGCGGAATAGGATTGTTGGGATCCATCGACAAAGCGCGCTGAAGAGCCCGAACGGCAAGCTGCATCTCGCCTTTCTTCTCTAATACTTTGCCGAGCAGTATGTACGGCCCCGTCGAAGTGGAGTCCAGCCAAATCGAGCGTTGCAGAAGTCGTTCCGCCTCATCGTATTTCTGCACGCGCGAATAGCTGTCCGCCAGTTTGTAATACGCCGGAGCATACCCGGGATTGAGCTCCAGCTCTTTCTGAAACTCCGCGATGGCTTCCTCAATTTGCGAATGATAGAGATACAGTTCCCCAAGCAGCTCGTGTGCTAGGGGAAGCTTGGGATCAAGTGCCGCGGCTTTATGCGCATACTCTTCAGCCACGGGTCCGAAGTCCTGCCGCAGCAGCATTCGCGCCGTGAACAAATAGCTTGCAGCGGACTCGGCTTGCACATCGAACATTTTTGCGAAGGCCTTCCGCGCATTGAGATAGTCCTTCGTCTGGATATAGCAGATCCCCAGAATGTACGAAGCATCCACATTCGCGCTGGGATACCACGTCTGCACCTTTTCGAGAGCCGGAATTGCCTCCGCGGGCCGCCCCGCGAGGTAATACGAAAGGCCCAGCAGTTGTTCCGCCTCGTTGTCTCTCGGATTTTCCTCCAGCGCTTTCTTTAAGAATGCGATCGCGCTCATATAATCGTTTTTCTTGTAATACGCAGCTCCCAGTTCATGGGAAAGCCCTTTCATACCCGGATGTGTTGACTCTAGCTGTTGCAGTGCGCTAATCGCGTCGTCGTATTTCCCCTGCTGCAAGAGGCGTCTCGCCTCATCAAATTCGTTCCCAGACGGCTGAACCTGAGCGGAACTGGAAGACTGGGCAGACGACGAAATTTGTGACACCTGTCCGTGCCAGGCCCCAAAACTTGGCCCGCTGGCGATCAAAGTGCCCGCTAGAACGTAGCAAAACCAATGATTCCTAGGCATGTAGTCCGGTCCAAAACATCAAAAACAAATTAGAACATAAAAAACGGGGAGCCCGTGAGGGCTCCCCGTTTGTTTGGGGTGTTGTTTGTCTTTTTTGTTAGAAAGTGAATCTCACGCCAAATTGCAGCTGACGCATGCCCGACGGTGACCCCGGCGAATTGTTGTTTTCGATGTCGCTGATCCGACCAGAGTCGCCGCCGCAATCTATGCATGTGTTGCCCTGGGTGCTGCTGAAGGCAAGCACGGGATGATTGAATACGTTGTAAGCGTCAAAGCGAAACTGCGCTTTGAAGCGTTCAGTTATGTTGAAGGCCTTCGAAAGTGCCATATCCGAGTAGAACCCTCGCGGACCGCGGTACGAATTCCGTCCGACATTGCCGATCTGGCCGCAAGCAGGAAGCGAAAACCCTCCGGATGTCGGCCGAGCAACCAAGCATTGGTCATTTTGACCGGTGATGTCCGTCGCGGAATTTTTGATTTCTGGAAGTGACTGGCTCAGAGCTCCACTTGCCAGCGGCGTGAACCACAGCAGGTTACCGGCGGCATCTCGGCTCGTTCCTGTTTTAAGGGTGCCCTTTGCGTTGGGGCGGCACGGCCCAGCATCGGAAATCTGGCCGCACTCCCCGAGGCTGGGAGTCCAGGGCAGACCGCCGCTATAGTTCAGCGTGTTCGTGAGCTGCCAGCCGCCAATAAGCAAGTCGGCGGCGCGGCCCGAGCCACTCATGAACTTCTTGCCCCTGCCGAAAGGCAGTTCATAGACTGTGTTGATCACGAAAACGTGATTGCGGTTGAAGTCGTCGGGACCCCACGCAAACGTCTTATCAACGGAGAAATACCCGGCGTCATAGAAATAAGCCTTCGAGTAGGTGTAGTGCGCCATGAACTGCAGACCGTTGCTGACGCGCTTCTCAACCTTGACCTGCAAGGCATTATATTTGTTGTCCGCATCGTTGCCGAAGTAGTCTCCCGGGCTGTCCGAGCAACACGTCACACCCGGGAAATTCGCATACGTGAAAGCTGGTACGCCGTTCAGGAAAAGCCGCCGGCGGAATGCCTGCGGGGTAAACGGCTTGAAGCTCTGTTTGCAATCAAACGTCGTTGCTGGTGGTGAGTTCGGAGTACAGACGTAGCCGAAGGTACCCTGGCCAATCGCCGCCTCATTCGTATTGTAGGCCGGTCCGTTTCCCGCAAACACGTGCGTGCCTTTGTTCCCCACGTAGCCAATGGTTACGTTGAGCGTGGGGGTGATCTGGCGCTGGACCGTGGCATTCCACTGGTCAATAGTAGGAAGCCGCTGAACCGTGGGCCGGATTCTGGGGCTCACGTTCCCCTGGGGCCCCCTGAGTGGCAATGTCCCGTCCGAGCCAATCTGACTGAGGAGCGTGGAAAAAGTGAAGGGCAGCGGGCCTTGCGCGAGGGTAAATACCGCACTTCGATCGTTTGTTGCGCCCGCGCCACAAGTTGGCTGCTGCGTGCAGTTTGTGTCTGTCAGACTCTGGTTCGCGAGAACCGGCAAGTTTTGTGTGACCACGTGACCAAAGTTGGAACCGAAAACGCCGATATCAAAACCCCGGCCGTAACCGATCCGAATCACGGTTTTCGAATCCAACTGATAGGCGAAACTGAGACGCGGCGCAAATGCCTTCAGGGTATTGTTTATATTGCCGTTTAAGCCGATTGGGCCGTTGCCGGCAACGCGAATCACGCCCTGATCCAGATTTGCAAATCCACCGTTATTCTTGCCATTTACGGACTCCGGGAAGTAAATCTCCCATCGCAGTCCGTAGGTCATGGTGAATTTCGGCGAGACGCGCCACGAATCCTGGCCGTAGAAAAACCAACGCTTCTGGCGCTCGGCAGCATTCAAACTGCTGCTAACGAAACGTTCGAAAGAAGTTACGTCACCCAGTAGGAAGGTTGCGAAGCTGAGGCCGCCTACTCCAGCGTTGGCGGTGTCTCCTGCATTGATGTGCAACAATCCTGTGCGGCTGGCATCGCTGGGCACGCGCAAATTCATGGCATACCGAATGTCTGCGCCGAACTTCAACGTGTGGTTGCCTTGCGTCTTCGTCCAGTTGTTTACGAATTGGAATTGCTGTTCGCTTTCCGTTAGCGGGCAGTTGCAGCGGCCGATATTCAAGCCGTCGCCGAAGGCGGAAAAACCGCCGGTACCGCCAAAATCGATGCCGGCCAAGCCTCCCGTCGTCGGGGGCCCTACAACACCCGGCCCGCTGTTCAAGCCGGGTACCTTGAATCCGTCCATCGGCGAAGCGTTGGCATCGGAGTAAGCTGTTTGCGGGTTGTACTTGAACCAGCCGAACCGGAAATCCGTCAACCATCTCGCTCCGATGGGCTTTGTGAAGCCTGTGGCGAGGCTATAGTTGTGGACGTTAGAGCTGCCATTTAAGCCGCCCGGACCGAAGCCAACTCCACCTAGCGCGCCCAATCCACCCTTGCCGGAGAGGGAGAAATAATCAAGGCTGAAGCGCCCAAAAACTTGATAGTTACGTGGAGCGCTGTAATCGATGCGCGTGTCAAACGATTTCTGGTTAAAAGGGCCCGCACCGGTCGTGACAAGGTTATTTGACACGCCGCCGGCGGTAGGTGCCGGGAACAAGGCAAGCATCGCCGTGGCCTGCGGCGAAATCCTTGTGTTCGGAATCTGATTGTTCGCGAACGGCGTCCGGCCGGTTCCCGTCTGTCGGTTGCCGGTTAACGGGTCGAAGATTTGGCCGTTTACAGGACCGAAAGCGGTCAAATACTCGCTAAGGTCGCAGTTGCCCGGTTTCCCGAATCCGCAGGTGCTGAGGACATTAGCAGTCGGAATCGTGTACTGGTTCGTGATGCCTTGCTGCTGCTTCGTGCCTTGATAATCGCCGAAGAAGAAAAGCTTGTTCTTGATAATCGGCCCACCGACGGATCCACCAAACTGCTTCCAAGTCGCTGCAGCGAGAGGAACTCCAGGCTTATTTGTGAAAGGATCGCGAGCTTGTTGATCGCTATTGCGGTAGTAGTAGAAGCCGCTGCCATGGAAGTCGTTGGAACCGGATTTGGTCTGAACCTTGACAACGCCCGCCGTGGCCTTGCCGGATTCTGCGTCATAGTCCTGCAGTGCGATCTTGGCTTCGCCAATGGCATCGAGATTCGGATTTACCACAATAATGCCAAGGATCGGGTCTTGGTTATCGGTTCCATCCAACTCAAAATTGGTGCCGCTGAAATGCTGTCCATTAACGAAGATCTGCCCCCCGCCCTGAGGATTCTCGGTGGCCGCGTGGCTCCAGCCAACCAGTTTCTGCGTTCCTGGCGAGAGGAGCTCGAAATTCGTAAAGTTGCGGTTCAGCACAGGCAAATCTTGAACATACTTCTCGCTGAATTGCATGTCGACGTCGGCACGGTCTGTATTGAGCTGAGGAACTTCGCCAGTCACTTCGACAGACTGCGTCACCGACCCGACCTGCAGGGCCGCGTCCACGTGCGCTGAAGTGTCAGCAGAAACGGAAACGCTTGGTACTTCGTAGGTTTTGAATCCGGTGGCCTCGACGTGAACCTTGTAAATGTCGGGAATCAAGTGACTCACGGAGTAATTCCCGCTCTCATTCGTCACAGTATCAAAAGCGAAGCTCTTTGTCAGCGAGGTAACCGTAACCTTGGCCCCCACAACCGCATTGCCCTGTGGGTCCGTTACGGTTCCAATTATGTTCCCAAACACCGCCTGCCCCATTGCTGTGCTCGCGCCAAACCCAAGTGCGAGACAGAAAACCAGAAGCCATCCCACCACCGCTTGCTTCTTCATCCCACCCCTCCTTGCAGATCCGTTTCCGGTATCTCTCAGATCCTGAATTCAATCGTCAAAAGCCAAGCCCTTAATCAGGCTAATCACAGCCCTGCCCAGCTTTCGTGCACTTTCGATTTAGTTGAATGATTCTAAGGAAGGCTGCGCCAAAACTCGCGAAGATCGAGCTTGGCTCAACCAGTAAAGGCACCCCCACAGAGTATTCAAGCGCACCCGACCTGCGCCTCGCACTAAAGCACCCAGCCTAAAAAGGCCACCGCTATCCCGCCTCGAACGCAACCTACACGTCGGCACCATGACAAAGACGGCTAATGCGGCAATATTGATGCGTACTATTCATTTTTTGACTTCCCGATAGAAGTTTCAATGCGTCTGATACGGTTACAACAATTAACTCTCCGTCTTGCAGAGAGATGCGCAGCTTGTTACACTCCTGTTACTCCGACGTATCAAGGAATACTGTGAGCGAACAGGAGCTTCTTCTCGGGCAGATTGACCGGCTCGTTGCCAGCCGTGCTCTGCATGGCTCGGAGTCCCTTTGCAAATTGCTCCGCTATTTGGCTAAGCATGCCGTGGATCATCCTGGCACTCCAATCAAGGAGTTCCAAATTGCGACCGAAGTGTTCGGCCGATCCGCCGATTTCGACCCTCAGCTCGATTCCATGGTCCGTGTCCAGGCAGGGCGCCTCCGCTCCAAGCTCGCCGAGTACTACAACTCTGACGGGCTCGGGGACTCCGTCGTGGTGGAGCTCCCGAAGGGAACTTATTTGCTTTCCTTTCACCATCGCAACTCCACCGAAACAAAATCCTCAGCGGGCAGCCTAAGCGGCAAGGTCAGAACAGAGTCCCTGGAAAAAAGCACCGAACGCAGGTGGGGCACCGAGGTCATTTCCCTTTCCATATTCCTGGCCGCAGCCATCCTTGTAATTGTGTGGCTTCTGGCCACCCGCAACTCTCCTCCCGTGAGTCTGGCCAGCCAAAGCGAGCCAGTACCGGCTGCGTTCCGAGTCTTCTGGAAGGGTTTTATCTCAGGCCCTGACGAGCCGTGGGTCGTCTTTAGCAACGCTGCCTTTGTCGGCCGTCCCGAGCTGGGAATGCGTTACCGGGACGCAGCGCGTGATGCGGGCGCACCCATCTTGGATCACTATACCGGTGTCGGCGAGGTCCTGGCTGTGCATCAACTCGATGGGGTGTTTGCTCTTTTGCACCACCGCATCCGCGTGAAACGCGGAAGCCTCTTCTCTCTGGACGATGGCAAGAATAACAATCTGATATTCATCGGTTCGCCTTCGGAAAATCTCTCACTGTTGGAAATGCCTGGAACTCAGGAGTTCGTTTTCCGGAGGCTGACCTCCGGGCCACGCAAAGGCGATCAAGCCATAATCAACGTGCATCCACTCCCCGACGAAGCGAAGGAATTCCTGGCCACTCCCTCGGGTTTGCCCCTCACCGAGGACTATGCTGTGCTCGGCCTTTTGCGGGGAATGTCCCAAGGCCAATATGTGCTCATCTTGGCTGGAACCACGACCATCGGCACACAATCTGCCGTCGAGTACGTTTGCCGGCAGAGCTCCGTCGAGGAGTTGCTCTTGCGACTTTCCGTTTCGCAGGACGGCGAACTGAAGCCCTTCGAAGCCGTCATACGTGTGAAGGTAGCCCGCGGCGTGCCGGTGGAAACTGAGTTGGTTGCCATCCGCAAGACTGCTCCCTAGAGGAGCGGCGAGATATCTTTCCGGTCTCCTTATTGGACCGGAGCCTTCAGATGAGGGTCCAGTTCTGTCGCCCTCTGAAATTCCTTCGAAGCCTCTTCCTTCTTGCCCTTTCGCTCCAGCGCTAATCCCAGCTGGTAATGCGCTTGAGCGGACGCAGGCAGCGATCCAATCGCTGAGCGGAATTGGGCAATGGCACCGTCAAGATCACCGGCGTTCAAAAGCCTCCGTCCGGAGTTTGTGGCGAATGTCGCCGCCTGCTGGCTCGACTTTTGCTTTAAGAGCTCCATGCCTTCGCGGCTCTCGGCCGCCGCTCCCTCAGCATCACCGAGCTGCCGCAGGACGGCCGCGAGATTCGTGTGCGCTCCCGCAAAATCTGGCTGCAATCGAATAGCTTCCCGCAAAGCGTCCGCCGACGGCTGCAAGTCCCCCTTCTGTTTCAGCACCGAACCCAAGGTGTAATAAGCCTCCGCATAATCCGGCTTTGTCCGGATCGCTGCGCGCAGTTCTTCAGCCGCTCCCGGAAAATCTCCTTGCTGCCACAACGTCACACCGAGCGTGTAGTGAGCATCCGCCAGCTCCGGGTCCAACTGGGTTGCTTTTCTGAATTCCGCGATGGCTTGGGGCAGTTGATCTTTCATTTTGAGCGCCAACGCGAGATCGTAATGAAAAGTCGCATCCTCAGGCGCAATCTTCAACGCGGCTTGAAAGCTCGTGATAGCCGCGTCAAAATCCGTCTTCTGCAAATACGCGGCGCCCAAATTGCCTGTATAGCCGGCGTCGTTTGGTTTCAGTTTCAGCGCTTCCTGAAATTCCCGAATGCTGCTCTGCGCATCGCCTATTTGCAGCAGCGCAAGTCCCAGATCGTTGTGCGCATCTGGACTTTCAGGCCGCAGCTTCGCTACTTTACTGAACGCAGCTACGGCGCCGTCCCCATTGCCGGATCGCTGGAGCATAATCCCCAATCGTTTCTCGGCGTCCGCATTGCCGGGATCGAGTTTCGCCGCCTCCGCAAATTCCTGCGCCGCCTCATCCGCCGCCCCTTTCGATTCCAATGCCTGCCCGAGGTAGTAGTGCGCCAGCGCATTGCCGGGCTCCAGGCCGGTGGCGGCACGCAACTCAGCCTCGGCCTTCTCGATGTCCTTCTGCTGCAGCCGCAACACTCCAAGATGCAAGTGAGCTTGAGCGAATTGCGGCTGAAGCTTCAACGCTTCGGTAAACTCGGCGGTCGCTTCTTCCATCTTCGACTGCTGAACCAAAACCGAGCCGAGATCGTCATGCAGCTCTGGCCTGCTAGGTTCCAGCTCAATCGCATTCTTCAATTCTTGCGCCGCGCCGCCTCCATCGCCCAAATTGGAGAGAACTCGCCCCAAGATGTGGTGCGCCTCCGAATCCTTCGGTGCCAGCCGCACTGCTTCCCGCGATTCGCGCACCGCGCCCTGCTGATCTCCCTTTTGCAGCAGCGCGCTTGAAAGATTCATGTGTGCTTGTGCAAAATCCGGTTTTAGTCTCACTGCGATCTTGAACTCCACAATGGCGGCGTCCGTTTCTCCCTGCGCCATCAACACCCATCCGAGCGAATTGTGCGGCTCCGGACTCCGGGGAACAAACTGAACTGTCTTTTCAAACGCCGCCCGTGCGCCGCTCAAATCACGCCGCTGTAGCGCGAGCATCCCCTGGCTGTACAGCGAATTTGCCGCCGCAGTGTTGTAATTTGCGTCCGAGTTCTCCGTTTGCGCGTGCGCACTCGCACAAGCCAGGAGAATCGCGAAAACAAGAGCGCCACTTCTCAACAGCGTCCTCACCCAGCGTTCATTCGACTTAGGGTACATCGGCCCTCGACACAAACTCCAAATCTTCGCACTCGTCAATTTGGTCTGCGGGAATAAACGTACGACCAGCCACCTTCTCAAGGATCATGACTCCGCCGCCGTACTCCTGCATAAACCAATCTGTCTCTGGGTCGCCCTGCTCGGCTGCGACGAGCTCGATTCGCCCTGGTTCGCGATGGAATAATACGCGATCGCCTTTCTTGATCTCTTCGCCAGTTTGGTATTTCAATTTCATCGAGACAGACAGGTCGCCCTCTCTTCGAATTCGAAGCGGGCGGCAATTTTTCAAGATACCGCGCGTCAGTCCGGCCGAGCCCTCCGCCTTGACCCCGCCTCACCCTCACCTTAGTATGCCAAGAGTTCATGATTTCCGGTCCGACCCATCGTTCGCGTTTCCGTTTCCATCGCTCCTGGATTTCTCTTGCTCTGCTTCCGCCTTTTTCTTTGCTTCTTTACGCTGCCCAGCTCCCAAAAAACATTTCCAAACCCATCGCTCATTTCACCGATATCGCCAAAAAAGCAGGTCTCACGGCCACGGAAGTCTTTGGCGGCGTGAACACCAAGAAATACATCATCGAGACTACCGGGACCGGCGTCGCCATCTTCGACTATGACAACGATGGCTGGCCGGACATCTTCGTCGTTAACGGCACCACTCTCGATGCGCCGCCCTCCAGCAACCTCCCGACCAGTCATCTCTACCATAACAATCACGACGGCACTTTCACCGAGGTCACGCGCAAAGCCGGCTTGACCCACACCGGTTGGGGGCAGGGAGTCTGCGTCGGCGATTATGACAATGATGGCTGGGAAGATCTCTACGTCACCTACTACGGAAAAAACGTCCTTTATCGCAACAATGGCGACGGAACTTTTTCCGCCGTCAGCGAGAAAACAGGTGTCGCCGGCTCTGGCAAATCCTGGGGAAATGGCTGCGCCTTTGTCGATTACGACCGTGATGGCCATCTCGACTTGATGGTCGCCAATTACGTCGACTTCGATCTCTCCACCGCACCTGCTCCGGGTGACCGCCCCTCGTGCGTCTGGAAAGGCGTTCCCGTCATGTGCGGCCCGCGCGGCCTTACGCCCGCAAAAAATATTCTTTACCACAATCGCGGCGACGGCACTTTTGAAGACGTCTCAGCAAAATCCCACATCGATAAGGCCGATGGCCATTATTCCCTGAGCGTCTCCACGCTCGATTATGATGACGATGGCTGGCCCGACATTTTCGTTGCCTGCGACAGCACCGCCAGCATCCTTTACCACAACAATCGCGATGGCACTTTCACCGATGTCGCCATCACCGCAGGCGCCGCTTTCAACGATGACGGCCGCGCGCAAGCCGGCATGGGCTCAACCGTCGCCGACTACAACGGCGACGGCCACCTTGACATCTTCAAAACCAATTTCTCCGACGACACCTCTACTCTCTACCGCAACAACGGCAACGGCACTTTCGACGACGTCACCTATCCAGCCGGTCTCGGCCTCAATACCAAGTACCTCGGTTGGGGCACCATGTTCTTCGACTTCGACAACGACGGCTGGCCCGATCTCCTCCTCGTCAACGGCCACGTCTATCCCGAAGTCGATAGCCAGCATCTCGGCAGCTCCTTCCAGGAACCGCGTGTCCTCTATCACAACAATGGTAACGCCACCTTCTCCGACATCTCGGCGGACGCTGGCCCCGGCATCACCACGCCCAATTCTTCGCGAGGCTTGGCGATCGGCGATCTCTGGAACGACGGCCGCCTCTCCGCCGTCATCAGCAACATGAACGCCCCGCCCAGCCTCCTCGTCAACGACGTGCGCACCCCCAATCACTGGATCGCTTTCCATCTCATCGGCGCGTATCCTGCTGCCTCAAATAGCCCCAATTCACCGGCGCCACCTCATCCAGCCACTCCGACGACGCAGCGTGGTTCTGCTTCCTTTACTTCCTCTACTTCCTCTACCTCCCTTGCTTCCTCTCGCGACGCCATCGGCGCTCGCATCTCCATGAAAGCCGGCTCACGTCTCTTCATCGACGAAGTTCGCAGCGGTTCCAGCTACGATTCGAACAACGACCTGCGCGTCCACTTCGGCCTCGGCGCCGCCGCCAAGCTCGATTCCGTGCAAATCCGCTGGCCCAGCGGTCTCCTCGAAGAATTCGACAACCTCGCCGTCGACAAAATCCATACGCTCAAGGAAGGCTCCGGCATCTCCGCCAAACCTGCGCCGCAAAAGTAACTCGCTCCTTTTCGCCTCTCATACTAAAATCCCGCAAGTTCCCTGCGGCGCACAATGAAAACGAAAGCCAAACCCAAGCCAGTCACAAAACTCGTCAAAAAATCCTTCGAGGCCACCCTCGAGCGCCTGCGCTCCAATCTTGGCTGGATCATTGTGTGGCTTCCGTTCGATGTTTACAAAGTTTGGGGCAGCCGCGGCCGCCTTAAGGTCCGAGGCGAAATCAACCGCTTCGCCTTCCGTACCTCGCTCTTCCCCACCCGCAAAGGTGACCACTTCCTGCTCGTAAACAAAAAAATGCAGCAGGGCGCCGGCGCCAAGGAAGGCTCCAACGCGGAATTTCTTCTCGAACCGGACACGGAAGAACGCATCGTCGCCGTCCCCGCCGAACTCAAACGAATCCTCGCCGAGGACCGCTCCTTCCGCCGCTGGTTTGACGCGCTCAACTATTCCATCCGCAAGTGGCTCGCCGACTGGATCACCCAGCCCAAGAGCGCCGACGCCCGCGTCCGCCGCGCCGAGCAAGTCGCCGAGCAGCTCCTCTCCACCATGGAAGCCGAGCGCGAACTCCCGCCCGCGCTGAAACTGGCGTTCACGCGCGATCCCCGCGCTCTCGATGGATGGAACCTCATGTCGCCATCGCATCGCCGCGGGCAACTCATCGCCATCTTCTACTATCGCTCGCCCGATGCTCGCGCTCGCCGTGTCGACAAAGTAATCGAAGAAGCCATCGCCCTCGCCGAAAAGAAATCCAACAGGTGAAACTCTGACGCCTGGCCGCCGTCCCTTCTAATCACCCATCCCTGGCTCACTCCTCGCGCTTGATCGACACATAAATCGGTCCCGCTCCAAGCATGCTCACGAGGAACCAAGTGAAACGCCCAGCTCGACTCATGGTTTGGAACTTCAAGTGGTCTCCGGCCGCCACGTCCAGCTCGATAGTCTTCCAATTCCAGGTATTGTCAACTCGCAGTCGGTGATGGCCCGCCGTCACTGGTATCGAGATCGTGTCTCCATAAAACAGTTCTCCAACGTTCTCTCCGTCCAGTTTCACGATGATTTGACGTTGTTGCACATCATCTGGCGATTTTCGCCGAATCGTGATCGTACCCTGTGCTTCTGTGGAGCCAGCAGCCACTTGAATTCACTCCTGCGACGGCTATAGATGCTACTCTTCGCAGCATGGCGCCAACAAAAATTCTTCCCGCCCTTGTCCCATCTAACGGTCTCCACACGTCCCACCAACCTCTGCTACAATCCCCTCCATGAAACGACGCACTTTGCTCCAATCGCTTCCCGCGGCAGCCTTGTTACCAACCGCATCCTGGGCCGCCTCTGCCGCCCACAACTCCGGGCCGGAAGAAAATCCCGCCCCGCCTCAATCCTCCAACACCGTCTACGAACTCCGCGTCTACCACACTTATGAAGGCAAGCTCGACGACCTCCTCCGCCGTTTCCGCGAGCGCACCATGCAGCTCTTCGAAAAGCATGGCATCAAGAACGTCGCCTACTGGACTCCCACTGACGATCCCCTAAAAGGCAAAACTCTCTTCTACATCATTGCCCATCCCAGCCGCGAAGCCGCCACCGCCAACTGGAAATCCTTCCGCGACGACCCCGATTGGATCAGCGTAAGGGACAAATCCGAAGCCAACGGCAAGTTAGTCGAAAAAGTTGACTCCACCTTTCTCGCCCTCATCGACTTCTCCCCACCACTCCGTTAACCATGTAAATTTTCTGTCTTGTAGGGGCACGATATCGCAGATTCCGGGCAGCAGCCGGGACTTCGTGCTCTATTTTCTGTGTCGCCGGTTTTTCAGATTCGCTCTTCCGTCTTCACTGCACTTCGCTCCCCCATCCAACCCTGCACACTTCCGCTCGCCAGCGCTGGCAGCATCCAGGCAACTTTCCGCATCTAATATATTGGGAGGTGAATATGAAGGGTAAATGGGCCTCCCTTAGGACCTGCAGAAAAACCTCCCAAAAGCGCCGGCTAATGGGCGCGGGTCCACAGGATTGAAAACAAAGTTCGCTGGCTAATTCAGCGACGCACCTGCGAGACCAGGATTTCCTGCGGAAACGCTTGCAGGCTCAGGGTCGAAAAGACGATTGATTTGCGAGGGGCGGCGAGAGCCGCCTCTCGCTTTTTGCGGCCTTCCCAGACCAGCCATTTTCCCTCGCCCTGCCCCTGGCCCGCATGAATTTGCCTCGCGAAGTGTTAGACTTCGGCTTTACGAATCCAACGCATGCAAACGATCAGGGAGCTCGCATGTCAACAAACGCCGTAGCTGCACGAAATCCGCGCGGAAACTCCAGCACCCTCGGCTCACTCTGGATCGTCTACGCCATCCTCCGTCTGGTTGCAGTAATCCTGCTCGTCCTCTACAGCGGCACGGCCACGGTAATGTTTGGCGCGCTCCTAACCCGCGTCCCCGATCCGTACGCCCTAATGACCATCTTCCACATCCTGTACATCGCAGCCATCATCGTCACCGCCCTCTCCGGCCTTTTCGGGCTATTCGCGGGCTTGGCTCTCCTCGCCGGAAAGTCTTCCGCCCGCGGTCTCTCTCTCGTCGCCGCCTTCCTTTCGCTCTCTGACCTACCCCTCGGCACTACTCTCGGAATTTATACCCTGATCATTTTTCTCCCCTGAACCCCGGCCTGGATGCACCCGGTTGACGCGGAGAACCGCGCGACGTACCATCCTGCTAATCTCGGGGTGAGAGCAAGTAAGTTACGGGGTCCGCCATGGCGTCGCCGAATCAACCTTTCGTTCCATCTGCCGTTAAGACTGAATCTGAGCTGTCCCTCGAACTCAATGATTCCCTTACTCAGGCAGCCGTTTCCACTGCCCTGGTCTCGGTCTTTCGCGGAAAGTTTTGCGATGCCATTCTGCCGAATCGAAAAACAATTTCTTTCAAAAAGGAACAGATCATCTACGACGTGGGTGACAACGAGAGAACCCTCTTTTTTCTCCAGGAAGGCTTTGTAAAGGTGGGAACCATCACTTCCGACGGCCACGAACTAATTTATGACGTAAGAAAAGGTGGCGACGTCGTCGGCGAGCTTTGCGCGTCAGAGACACGGCGGCCGGACCGGGCTGTTGCCCTCGAGCAAACGGAAGCCATTCCCGTGCCGTTCGATGATGTGATGGAAGTCGTGCGCAAGCAGCCAGACCTGCTGGCGCGACTCGTCGATGTTTTCTGCCGCGCCCTCAATGAAGCTTATGCCCAGGTGAACACACTCGCGGTGGATGACACCGCTCATCGCCTTTGCAAAGTGCTTCTGAAATTGGCCGCAAAGATTGGCCAGAATTCAGGCTCCGAGGTCGAGATTCCTACGTATCTCACGCAAGAAGAAATTGCCCAGATGGTTGTCGCACGCCGGGAAAGAATTTCAACGGCGTTGAATTTCCTTCGTCGCAAGAAGATGATCCAGTACACCAATCATGGGCATTTGTTGCTTAATTTGAAGGCCCTGGAAACCTATTCCGCTTGATAGCGGAGCGCGACGAATTGCCTCAAATGATGTAGCCCGCCTGAGTGTTACCGACGTAACACTTCACCACAGCTGTTACAAATGGAACAGACGCGCCCCGCGCGAAGTGGTATCAACAACCATTGCGCCTTTCATTCTGAATGCGCGTTCCACGTTTGACCATGGATTTAGGAGAAATCTGCCATGAAAAAGTCCGTTGTTATGCTCTCTTCGCTCGGCTGTCTTTTCGTTTGTCTTACCCTGTTCGCCCAGCAGAAAAGCGTAGCTCAGCCTGAAAAAGACAACCTTTCAGGATTTGACGCGGTTATTCTTGAAAACGCGAAGCAATTGGCCGTTGAGGGCAAACAAACTTTTCGTTTCGACACATTCGGCGACGAAGCCTTCTGGGGTGACACTCTTCACCTCCACCAGGCCATCGAAGGCGCAAAGCTTGGCGGCGTAGGGCCGGGAGTAAGTCCGGCCACCGCGCTGGCCGTCGGCCTCAAAGTGGACGTAGACGCGCTTCCGCACGACCTGATCGCGGCACTGAAACTTGGGAGAGTCAATCTCCAGGACCCCGCGACGACGCTGGCCTTGCTCAAATTGAACTCGGTTGTGGGTCTGACCGGATTTTTCAATTCGCAAGGCTCTCTCCGCTCGATTGGAATCCAGTGCGCCTTCTGCCACTCCACGGTCGACAATTCACTCGCTCCCGGCATCGGCCATCGCCTCGATGGCTGGGCAAATCGCGACCTGAACGTAGGCGCCATCACTTCGCTTGCTCCCAATCTCCAACCTCTTGCCAGCCTTCTAGGCGTTAGCGTCGCGGATGTGAAATCGGTGCTCGGCGCTTGGGGCCCCGGCAAATTCGATGCCGAACTGTTTCTCGACGGAAAAGGTTTTCGGCCGGATGGAAAAACTGCTGCCGTTCTCATTCCGCCGGCCTTCGGTCTGGTTGGCGTCAATCTCCACACTTGGACCGGATGGGGTTCTGTCACCTATTGGAATGCCTTCGTGGGAAATCTGGAAATGCACGGTAACGGCACGTTCTTCGATCCGCGGCTGAACGATGCCACCCAATTCCCTGTGGCCGCCGCTGCGGGTTTTGGCAACGTCCGCAATACCCCCGACTTGATTACTTCGAAGCTCGGCGCGCTGCAATTCTATCAACTTGCGATACCGGCTCCGAACCCGCCGAAAGACAGTTTCGATGCAGACGCGGCGGCCCGTGGCAAAACGCTTTTTGAGGGGCAAGCCAAGTGTGCCTCCTGCCACGTCTCCCCGCTATTCACCGAGCCTGGTTGGAATCTGCATACTCCTGAAGAGATCGGCGTCGACGATTTCCAGGCAAATCGCGCGCCGGACCATCGATACCGCACCGCTCCGCTGAAAGGTCTGTGGACGCACACCAAAGGTGGCTTCTTCCACGATGGGCGTTTCGCGACCCTGGACGCTGTCGTGCAGCATTACAACAGCTTCTTTGCTCTCGGTCTCAGTGATTCCCAGGCTCACGACCTGGTCGAATACCTGAAGTCTTTGTAACTGCTTGGCCCCATCCTTCGATGCATTCGAAGGATGGGGTTCTTACAGCGCGCTTCCCTCCAGCGGGCAAAAATGCGATAACCACAGCACAGCTGGTTGCGGAGATTCGCTCTGAAAAGATTGATGCAGGCTCTCTTGCTCGTCGTGGTGGCGTCGCTAGTCGCGTTGCTGCTAATGGCATGGATGCGCTACCCGGGTAAGCCGCCTCTGAAATTGTCGGCTGAGTCCTGCGACGCCGGACTCTGGAAACATGTCTACAGCCCGGAACGGCTCCGCGTGATCGAACCGTGCACTGCCGTCGAGGGCCGCGTTGTCTCGGTCCATCCGCAGTCAGACGGCGACGTCCATATCGCGCTCGATCCCGATCAAAAATCAGTCTTGAATCTCGTGAACAAAATCCACTCTCGGGGCCATCTCATCGTGGAAGCCGTCTGCAATCACGAACCGGCACGCGAGGAAGATCGAACCGCATGTCTGGGATTCGTGCAGCAGCTCACGCTTCCGAAAATTGGCGATCGTATCCGCGTCACCGGCTCCTACGTCACCGACCGCGAAAATGGCTGGAACGAGGTGCACCCCGTCACCCGCATCGAAATTCTGCGCTAAACGGCAGGTGGCCGGATGCCGCGCTCCGGCACGCCGGTCCGGGCTGAAATCCACGTTCGCCCTGCGTTTTTTCTGACTATCACTCAGGTTTCGGGATGGGCCACTGGATGAATTCGCGTCGTCACCTTGCTCCAACTATGAACGAATCTATAACCCTCAAGGGTGTCTCTTGAATGGAGGTACGGCTTGCAATTGCCCGATATCAATTCTTGTTATGTCTGGAGCTTCTCCGATTTTCGGTGGTAAAAAGTCACGAGACTCGAGCTCGCCCACATCGTGTTCCACGCTGAATAGGTCCCACTTCCATCCGCTCAACTCTTGAATCATCTCCACTCTTAAGTAGTAGTCGCCCCCGTCTTTGAGTTGAAACTCAAGCGCATGTGATCGCAGTCCAGCTCGGAAAAAATACGTCCCGGGACGAAGCGTCAATTCCATTTTATGAGCGACCCGTGCCTTACCTAGCTTGGCCGCGCCACACCAAAGATCAATCGTTCTTGGCCCCAGCGATTTTGCAAAGTAAATGATCAGCGACGCGTCGCTGTGCGCCTTTTCCATTGGCGCCGGCTGCGCGGCTTCCACCACGCCGCGCTCCAGCAGAATATCGTCGCTCGTGGCCGCGTGAATCACCAACCCCTTCGGTAAAATGGCCTCATTCCCATGTTGAAGCGGTGCCAGCGGAAGCAACAGGATTCCTCCGCCTCCACTTTCTACGATGAACCTGGTCCAGTCGCCTGCCGCTCCGGTTGGGTCTCCTTTGTGTGTTCCAAGCGCTTCAAGCGCTTGTTTTTGCTGGTCGATAAGTGTTACGGGCTCCAAATTCAGCTTTAACTTTCCGGAGTGCCACGCTCTTCCCGCTCGATGGACTTCTAAGACCTTGGCGGACACGGGCGCCTTGTTCGGGATCACAATCAGGTTATCGGCCTTCACGGCATCCAGCACCTGAAAATTGACGACGTCCCCGGTCTTCGCCTTTTTTGAAGAGACTGTTTCCTTTAGCAGAAGCCGTAGTCCCGTTCCCTTTGGCAGCCGAATTAGGTTCGCTGGCGGCTCGCTCGACGGCTCCTGTGCGCGTACTGCAGGGCTCGCAAGAAACAACAACGCGGACAAGGCAAAACGCGTCGCCAACGGGACCTGCATAGCGCCCTCCATCATGCATATTCTCAATTCGTACGGAACCCCTCGGCCATTTGACTCTGGTATGCAGCACCATACTCCCGCAACCTCGCTTCTGTCACCGTCGGCCCATCCCGGAATGAAATCTCCTACCGCTCCTCGATCTCCGGGGCCATCATCACCGACTCTGCTGTGTTCAGCGCGTTAGAGAACCACAGCCCCGCCAGCGCCTACCAAATCAAAAGCGTCGAAGTCGGCACCCACGCCACCTGGTCCAAGCTCAGCGACCACGTCCCCCTCTGCCTCGACGTCACCGTACCGGCCTTTCAAGCTACCCAAGCACTCAGCATTCGCTTTCTAACCGGTCTGGACGTTTCGCTCTGCTCCGAGAGGACCAGCGGCTCGCTGCATTCCCTCCAGCACCGTGACGGTGCAATCGCGGCGGAGATTTGTTTATCCATGCACTCACCGGTCGGCTTTTTGAGCGGTGAGTGCATGGATA
The DNA here is from genome assembly GCA_041486245.1 of Candidatus Acidiferrum sp. GTDB lineage: Bacteria > Acidobacteriota > Terriglobia > Acidiferrales > UBA7541 > Acidiferrum. Next base: position 7,222 of record JBGPLB010000039.1, on the reverse strand, counting down.
AATGAATCGGAGCCGTGATTGGCGAACGATAAAATCCCCCCTCTCTCTGGATCGTCCAACCTTCTCCGCAACGTAATCCGAGCTAGCCGCTATTAAAAACTGCTATAGTACACGTTATCTATTCTCTAAGTTACTGAATCGAGTCAAATAGGCTGTCCATGTTTAGTCTAAATGTTCAAGACATATTTGCGCTACGCGATGGCACTGGCGTGCCATTCACGGATCTAATCGACTCGCTTATACGAGCGACGGCCTCGCGCCTCCCGATCCGGCCAATCGACATTCACACAAATATGCGCGTCAATATCCCCGACGGCGGCGTGGACACACTGGTTGAAGTTGACGGTCATGACTCGGAAGGGCGACTAACCCCATCCACTCTTTGGCAGTACAAGGCAACGGAGTACAAAAACATCACAGAGACTGTAATTCAGGCCGAAATAACCGAGCATGAATACGTAAAGGAATTAATCAACCGCAACTACGGCTATCGCCTCTGTATCTGCGACGATATCCCCGTTGAAACCAAGCTTGAGAGGCTGGCTACCTTACGCAACGCAATTCGGGGAGTGAACAAAGACGCACCGGAACCACTCATCGTAACTGCGTCAGACCTCGTCGCCTGGGCAAATCAATATCCGTCTCTTGTCGCAAAGTCGAAAAGACTCACCACCGACAGGTTTAGATTTTTCGACACCTGGAGACAATCCACTACCTTTCTCACTCCAACCTTTGTCCCCGCGCCAAGATTTGAACCGCTTCGGCGCTCTGTAGAGGAACATGTTGATTGGTCCCATAATCCCGTAAGCATCGCCCTCACAATTTATGGTGAAGCCGGCGTCGGGAAGACACGCTCAGTGCTTCAGGCACTGGAAGCGCTCGAAAACCACAGGGAGCTCGTTATCTACACAGCAGACGAAGACGAAGCTCGCAAACTAGCAACCTACCTCGCGAATGACAATTCGCTGAAGGCCATCCTCGTTGCTGACGAGTGCCTCACCAGCACCTTGGTGCGACTGGAGGAAATCTTACGCGGATATGTGGATCGCGTTCGTGTACTCACGATCGACAATGCCAAGGAAAGGCACGGCTCACTCGCTCCCCAACTCCAGGTATTGCATCTCTCAGAGCAGGAAACTGGGCAGGTTCTTGCGGCAAATTTCCCCCGAGTTTCGCAAGAGCGCCGCAGGCAATACGCCTTTCTGTCCGCCGGCTTCTTGCGGCTGGCCGCTGACATGTGTCAGCGCGATGCCCTCATTGCCCAGCGCGGTGACGTCTCCCCAGTGCTTGAGAGCGCCAACAACTACTACGTCGATAGGATGGCCACGGGCGACAGAGAGGCACTGGAACTGCTCGCTTTGGTTGACAGGATTGGTTACCGCGAGGACCTTACACAGGAGCTCGAACTTCTTTGCCGACTGGTGGGAGCGGACCGCGGAGATACCCAAAGACGACTCGAACGCCTGCGAGATGCCCCGGGATTTGTGGTTAACGCGGGCCGCTACTATTATGTGACGCCAGCTTTAATTGCAATGATCGCCTTCGAATCTGGATGGAACCGCTGGATCCGACAAGATTCCCAAGATTTTCTAGCTTCACTCCCGAATGAGCTGATTCTTCCGTTCCAGCGACGTGTTTCCACTAGCGCATCCCAGGAGGTGGCGCGCGAGGTCGCGAAGTTTTTTCGCGACTGGAGCTTATCCGTTCAACCCGAAGTTTTTGCCTCCGAATCTGAGACTCGTAAGTTTTTTGCCCTTCTAGAAACGGACCCCGAGATCCACGTCCCTGTTCTTCGCAGGCTAGTCGAGTCCGCCACTCTCGTTGAGCTAGACAAGAGACCACTCCGGGGGGGCGCGAGCCCTCGTCGAGAGGTTATCTGGATGACCGAGCGACTTGCACGCTTTCCTGAGTTCTTTAGAGACTCCGAGGCGATTCTTTTCCGACTTGCAAAAGAAGAGACGGAGCCCTCGATCGGAAACAACGCCACAAAGACATGGCAGGCTCTCTTCTGGATATTCATGTCCGGTTCATCTCTCCCACTAATTCCGGATCGGATTGAAATACTCCGTCATCGGTATGAGCCCGGCGATCGCTTAACGCAGCTATTGGTCTTGGGAGCTATTGAAGAGTCTCTTAGACAGCAGTCCTCTAAGTTGCTCGGGCCTCCGATATTCGGAACTCGGCTTCCCCCTGAAGAGTGGCGCCCGAAGACTAGGGAGGAGTACAGGTCCTGCGTTAGCGCCCTTCTCCACATGCTAAGTGCCGCCACCGGGAGCCCAGATCCGCAAGTGCGCGCGCGCGCACAGGACATTGCGATTCAAGGAATATACGGACTCTTCTTGGCGGGCACTATTGATTTGCTCTCGCACGTTTTCCGACCTGACGAACTTGCGGACGATTTTAGGCCCCGTTTGGCATCTGCAGCCAGAGAGAGTCTAAACCTGGCAAGCAGCAGACAAAACGACTCCCCCGCACGAGACGACCTGAGACAATTGGCACGCTGGAGCGAAACTTTAAGAGTAAACAGTTTACACGGGCGGATAGTCGAGGAAGTCGCATCGAGGCCCTGGGGCCACCACGATGAAGAGGAGACCTGGAGAAAGCGGCTCAGGGCCGTCGCTTCGGAGTTGCTATCAAACCATGACGCATTTCGGGAGGAGCTCAATTGGCTGAATTCCGCTGAGGCAAAGGCTGCCGCTGAGTTAGGGCACTTTGTAGGGGAGCTCGACGCGCAGACATTGAGCGTTCTAGACGATATCTTGGAAGCGGCCCTCCGATACAATTCGGATGCATTCGCCCGAGGGTATGTGTTTGGTCTGACGCAGGTAGCGGGAATTGATTTGGGCAGATTGAACGGCAGCCTCGACGAAATCGAAAAAGCTAGTCCGCTTCTCTCCTTTTACATCGCGATCGCGGGCGGTGAACAGACCGGTTCTTTCGAGCGAGGGGTAAGACTAGTACGTCAGGGGCAAATCAGTCCCGCCCTGTTGGGGAATTTTACAGTATGGGTTGGCTCACGAAAAATAGAAGCTGGCGAGGTAAGAATTGCCATCGACACCCTTCTACCAGTTCTGCAGTCCGGCAACGGCGTGGCTGGCGACGTCGCAGTGGAGTTCGTGTCCTATCAGCTCGCACATTGCAAGACTCGAGAGGATGCTATCTCGCGATTGATCGACATCTTTAAGGACGGGAATCTCTCAATCATTTGGACACTACTCCGGTCCGTGCTTCTGTACCCAAGTCGTGAAGCCTTTTGGTTTGAGCGGCTCCTCGGAATCGTGTACCCCACCGACCCAAAGACTGCTTGCGACCTGTGCGCTGAGATGATGTTAAGCAGCAATTTTCAGTACTCAGATGCGGCCTCAAAGGTGTTTGCTGCTCTGAGCTCCTCGTATCCGGAACTTCTCGTGGAAGCGGTGGGAAAACATATGCTAGACCCCAAACAATACAGGTTTTTTGCAGGGAAGTTTCCTTATTTGGCGTCGCTTCCTTTCCCGGTTGTCACAGACTGGCTTAGTCGACATGGAGTGGCTGGCTCACGTCCCATAGCACGACACTTGTTCCCGCCATCTCTCGATGCCGAAGGTAAGCCGCAACTACACCCGCTCACTGAGTACGTCCTGCGTGAGTTCGAGAGCGACGATCGCACCTTCAGCGAGTTCGTTGCTGGCGTGCATTCGTTCCAAAGCTATGTGGGAAGCATCGCGACGGCGCGTGCAGGAGAGGCCGAGGTCGCACGAGCATTCCTATTCCACCCGCTCCGACGTGTGCGGCAGTGGGCAGAATTCGAGATGAGACAAGCAGAGGCTGAGGCGAGGAGATTTCAGATCATGGAAGAGGAGGCTGGTCTCTAGGCGGGTTGGCGGGTGGCGGATAGGCAGGTGGGGTGCCGGATCCCTTGTGGTTTTCAAGGGTGCGGGTTTTGAATTTGCCTCTATTCCTTCCCTCAGTTCAACGGGTTAATCACCCGCACATCTATCGCCGCCGAACGCTCAACCATTCACCCCTCAAAAAACGCCGTTCAACCCCGAATTTCTACCATTCCATGTAAAACACTTTACCTGTCCGCCAACGAGATGCTACCCTGTCCCATGTTCTCATCGCAATCCAGCCAATCGCTCACCCCTTCGCCCGGTCCTTACTCCTGTGAATTCAGTGCCTCCCCGTTTAATTCCTGTTCCCTCTTGCCTTTAGACGATTCAACCTTCGAACCTTACAACCTGCGAACGATCCTTTTCGTAAGCCCTTTCCCTGCCATTCTTACGGGCCGTCCGGAACTCAATGAAAACAAAACAACTTTAAGTCTCGCATTTGTCACTCTTACGAACCCTGTTGCCCATAACCTGTTTGCTTGCCACTCTTGCAAAAAACATCCGGGGGTGCGTATACCTGGCGAGTGTCATCCCGAGCGCAGCGAGGCATCTGCTTTTTTTCGTTCGTTCTCTCTGCTCCCTCGCCAATCCCATCCCACCAAAGGTAATCCATCCATAGTGTCCGCTCTATCTCTTCCACTAGTCACGAATCACCAGTCACCAGTCACTAAGTCTTTTACACTCCGCACTTACGAAAAAACCGCCTGTAAGTCCCGTAGAATCCGCACTTCCAAAACACAGGACTTAAAACCCTTTAGAATGAACACTTCCGAAAAAACCCCCAGGGGGGGTCACCTGTTTCCAACCAAATTTTGGTTCCGTGGTTCCCACGCCTTGGAACTGCTCCGAACACGGATCACTGGCCACGGGAAACGGATCCTTATCTTCGCTCTTCCCCAATCACCGGCGCTTCGGCCACTCCCACAAATTTGTCCGCGCCGCCATAGTAGAGGAGAAACTTACCGCGCAGCCTCACCATGCCCTCGACAAACACCACGTTCGGAACCTGGCCCACCTTCTCCCATTCCCTCTCCGGAGCGAAGATGGGCTCATCGGTTCGCCAAATCACTTTCCGCGGATCTGCTCGGTCGAAGACCACAACGCCCGTGCGATACACCAGCTTGTCGTCCGCGCCGTTGTACACCAGCACGATTCCCGCCGGCGTCAGAATCGGCGGCGGCCCCGGCTCAACCACGCGCGAATCAAATTTCCCCGGCCGCCTCGGCAGCACCGGAGATTTCGTCGCTTCCGTCCAGTGGATCAAATCGTCCGAATAGGAAAGCCCCATCTGGTCGGTCTTGTCCGCCGTGGTTCCCAGCCAGTACATCCAATATTTCCCGCCGATTTTTTCCGGCACGATCGCGCCCGACTTCGTCCACGCCACGTTCCAATTCCCTTTATACGCGGGCAGAATCACTCCTTTGCGCTCCCAATGAATCAGGTCCTTCGACGTGGCCAGGCAAAGCTGCGCATCCATCTTGTTGTAGCCCGTGTACGTCAGGTAGTACGTGTCGCCAAATTTCTGCAGCCGAGGGTCTTCCACTCCGCCATCTTTTTCATACTCCATTTCCGGCGAAAGGACCGGCTCCGCTCGCCGAGTAAAATGAATCCCATCTTCGCTCTCGGCATATCCAAGCCGCGAAGTTCCCTTCTCATCTTGCGCGCGGTAAAGCATCACAAATTTATCTTCAGCGGTCTTCACGACCGCTGGATTAAAAGTTCCGGCGGATTCCCACCTCGCGCCCTGCGGAGAAACGATCGGAGTTTCCGAAGCGCGCCGCCACGCGCCAAAGGGCAACTTCGCCGCTGGTGCCGCAAAGACCAGCGACGCAGCGCCGAGCGACAGTGTCAGAAATATTTTGTGCTTGTGAAAATACATTCTCAGGAACTCCTTACTTCTCCGATTTCGCTGGTTTGGCAGGCGCGTTCGGCTTGGCGGACTTGGCCCGCTCGAACTGCGCCGAACGTACAATTCCTTCGCCCTCTTTCACCACGATCAGTTGATTGGGCTTCACCTCTTTCAGCGTATCAACCGCGCCGCTGGGCCAGCGAATCTCGAGCAGTTCGACCTTCTCCGCTTTTCCGATGCCGAAGTGCACGCGCAAATCATTTTGCGAAATGTAGCTCCCGCCGCTGCGTACTTCGTCGATCTGCTGGTGTGGCTTCGCTTCTCCGGGAGGATGCGTCACGCAGCGCAAACGCGCTCCGATTCCGCTGCGGTTCGATTTTGTGCCGGTCGTTTTTATTTTCAGCCAATTGTTCTCCAGCCGCGAATCGCAGCGCAGCAGCTGAGGATAATCATTGACCGTGTTCACGACCACGTCGATGTCCCCGTCATTGTCGAAATCGCCGAACGCCGCCCCGCGCGACGCCACGGGAACCATGATGCCGGCGCCGGCTTGCCGCGAAACATCTTCAAAGTGGCCGTTGCGCAAATTTCGATACAGAATTTTTTGTTGCGGATAACCGGCCTCGGTACGCAGTTGTTCGACTTCGGGATAGACGTGGCCGTTGCAAATTAAAATATCCGGCCAGCCGTCATTGTCCATGTCGAAAAAGCCGCAACCCCAGCCGAGATATTGCGTGTGCTTGCCGAGGCCCGCGGGAAATGTGGCGTCCTCGAAATTGCCGCCGCCGATGTTGTGGTACAGCGAGGGCGTGTCGCCCGCAAAATTCGTTTTGACGATGTCGAGATTTCCATCGAGGTCGTAATCGGCGGCGGAAATGCCCATCCCGGCCTGGGGTTTGCCATCGGCGCTCAGCGCGCACCCCGCTTCCATGGCCACGTCGGAAAAAGTGCCGTTTTTCTTGTTTTGATAAAGGGCGCTGGCCGTCGAGTCGTTCGCGACGTAAATATCGGGCCAGCCGTCGTTGTTGAAATCGGCGGTGAGCACGCCGAGCCCGTACGTTCCATTGGCTTGGAAAATTCCGGCGCGCTCGGAAACGTCGGTGAAGGTGCCGTCGCCGTTGTTGTGAAACAAAATATTTTTTCCGCCGAGAAGTCCCGGCGGCCCGCAAGCAACGAGGACTCCTTTGTACTCGCACGGCCCGGACTCAGGTACGGGAGCGGTCGCCAAATCGAGATCGATGTAGTTCGCGACGAAAAGATCGAGGCGGCCGTCGCGGTCGTAATCGACAAAAGCGCAACCGGTGTTCCACCGTTTTCCGCTCGTGGCGACGCCGGCTTTTTCGGTGACATCGGTGAATGTGCCGTTTCCGTTGTTGTGATACAAAACATTTTTGCCAAACGAAGTGATGTAAATATCGTCGAAGCCGTCGTTGTCGTAGTCGCCGACGCAAACGCCTTGCCCCCAGCCGTAATGGATAAGGCCTGATTTCATGGTGACGTC
>JBGPLB010000038.1:0-29150 GCA_041486245.1 Candidatus Acidiferrum sp. | reverse complement strand
GCCTCGTAGAATTCGAGCATTGTGAATTCAGGATTGTGCTGCGTCGAGATGCCTTCATTCCGGAAGTTGCGGTTGATCTCGTACACCCGGTCAAAGCCGCCCACCGTCAACCGTTTCAAATAAAGCTCCGGCGCGATCCGTAGATAAAGGTCGATATCCAGAGTGTTGTGGTGAGTGACGAAAGGCCTTGCAGCCGCGCCCCCCGGTATGGGATGCATCATCGGCGTCTCAACCTCTATATATCCGCGCTCATCGAAAAACCGCCGCATCTCTTGAATGATGCGGGCTCTCGCAACAAACACGTGCCGCGATTTATCGTTGGCAATCAGGTCCAGGTAGCGCTGCCGGTAGCGCAACTCCACGTCGGTCAGGCCATGCCATTTTTCCGGAAGGGGCAGGAGGGCCTTTGCAAGAAACACGAGCTCCTCAACCCAGATCGAGAGTTCATTAGTTTTCGTGCGGAAGAGGTGCCCGCGAACGCCTATCAAATCGCCAAGATCCAACAATTGAAAGAGAGCAAAGCCGCGCTCGCCGACAATGTCTTTCTTTACATAAATTTGAATCCGCTTGCCAGAGCCTTGTACATGCGCGAAGCCCGCTTTGCCCATCAAGCGGAGGGAAACCAGCCTCCCTGCGACGCGGAGTTCATGCTTGCCAGCTTCCAGGTCTGCGGCTAAGGTTTCGCCATACTTATCCACAAGGGCTGCTGGCGTATCCGTCCAGCGGAATTCGCGTGGAAACGGCTCATACCCCAAGGCCTGAATCTGTTCGAGTTTTTTCTGACGCTGCTCAAACTGTTCGCGTGGCTCAAATTGCAAAGGAGATCCTTTCGGAGCAAACGCAGGCGAGTATAACGGTCACTGCCACATTCGGGCAACATCCTGCAGATCAGGCACATTCTCACCCAGTTGGCCGCGAACCACAGGGAGGTGCGCACCTCCAAGAAAAGCGCTCTCCGGCAATTAGAATTTGTTATACTGCCGCCTTGTCCCCGGGAGATACCCTGTGAAAAACCGTGTGCGCGCCCTCTCAGCTCGCGGTACGACGGTAAAAGATGATTGGCGGGCCTGGTTGCCGAGACTAAAGGACCAGGTGTTTCGCTCGCACGTCCGCCAGCTGGAAATCTCTTATAATATGTTGAGCATTTCCTTGGACGAAGCGCTCGAACTTCGGCAGAGCGGACTCCTGGGTAAGGCCAGCCAGGCAGTCTGCGTCACGCATGATCTCTGTAACCGCTTCGCTCACCCTCTGGTGGCCCTGCTCTGGTCGCTTAGCGAGCATGCCAAACATCACGGCACGGTTCCCAACGCCGCTCCTCTCGACCCGGCTAATTTCCAGGGGGCGCGGGGGCAGCGCGCAGCACGCCTAAGCAGCTTGCTCTGCCGCATCCTGCTCAGCGAACGCTCCCAGTTTCTCTACAAGATAAGCACGCTGGGCGAAATGGTGGAAGATCTCAATCAGGATTTTTGTACTGCCGCCACAGAGATTGTCAACGGCGTCCCGATCGAGTCCGACGCCGAGTGGCAAGCGGTTGACGCGGCACACTATGACCTGAATACGTGCCTTCGGGAATCCATAGTCCTGTTGAAATCCTTCCTGATGGTGCTTCCCGAAGACGAGTTAGAGCCATTTCAGGCAACCGTCTGTACGCAGATGGGTGTTTCCGAGCCCAAGAAGCTAACATTCAGCCAGCGCTTTGTCCGGCATAGACGTATGGCCCCCGCCGGGGGAGAATAGATCATCCAGCCTTAAGGCCGGTACCCGGCTTGAACTGCCGGGGAATAGACGCGTATCCTCGCTTGTCTGATTGAGAATAACCCAAATTTGCGAGGACAACTCTAGGAGGTAGTCGGTGCATCCGAACCGTTGGATGCGCCGCAATTGGACCGTTGGCCCGGAACCGACCAAGCGAGCCCAGTGTGTCGACTGCTCTACAGCCGCCGAATAGGGTGAACGCTGCTCAGTCACCTAAGTCGGCGACTGAAGCGGAGTACATCCGTCTGGCCCAAGCGGGAGACGCCCCGGCTTTCGAGCATCTTTACCAGCTCCATAGCCGGCGCGTTTACGCCTTGTGCTTGAGGATGGTTGGCAACCCTTCCGATGCGGAAGACCTCATGCAGGAAGCATTTCTGCAACTCTTTCGCAAGATTGGGACCTTCCGTGGAGAGTCGGCATTTTCGACCTGGTTGCACCGCATGACGGTTAATGTGGTCCTAATGCGTTTGCGTAAGAAGACGCTCCCAGCGGCTTCTCTGGAAGAGACGACGGAACCCGATGAAGAGACTGGCGGCCCAAGAAAGGACATTGGCGCGCCCGATTTGCGGCTCAGCGGCGCCGTGGACCGCGTCAATCTTGAGCGCTCCATCGAAAAGCTTCCGCCGGGCTATCGGACCGTTTTTGTGTTGCACGATGTCCAGGGGTTCGAGCACAACGAGATTGCGGGCATTATGGGATGTTCGGTAGGTAATTCGAAGTCGCAGTTGCACAAAGCGAGGACGCGTCTGCGCGAGTTGCTTCAGGAGGATTTGCGCGACCAGGCTCGAGCAGAACGTCACGCGGCAAAAACGCAAGCCGGGCTCTCCGATTGAGCTAGAATGTAGCCAACTGCTAGAGCCGGGGGAGCGTCATATATAGCAACAGGCAAGTGCAGTCGAGCGGGGAGGCTACCCAGGTCCTTTAGCCGCGGAGTGAAGTGCCATGCAGTGTAAAGACATCGAACTTGTTCTGGAGCAGGAAGGCCTCGAGCCTCTTGCTGAAGAGGCTCGCGCACATCTGGCGGAATGCCGCGACTGCCGCAGTTACGTCGCGGATCTCACCAGCCTTGTTGACGCGGCAAGGAAGCTGCCGTCTGAAATCACTCCCCCGGTTCGCGTTTGGATTTCCCTTCGAGCCCAATTGGTGGAAGAAGGCATTATTAAAACCCCCGCGGAGGCGACGCGAGCCGAGTCTGCTCCTTTCTGGGAATCGATCAGCGACTTCTTCCGCACCCGCGCGCTTGCCACTGCCATGGTTGGCATCCTCATCGTTGCTGCCACTGTTTTCCAAGTTCGCCGTAGTAGAACAGCACCTGTTGCGCCGCCCGCGCAAACGGCCACGGCCGAGTCCGCTCCTGACGTTCAGAAAGCAGCCATCCCAGAACCATCCGAGGGCTTCGACCGCGCGGCGCGGGCCCTCGACGATCAAGAGCCGGTAGCCACTGGCATGATTGTCGCAAGCAGTTCCCCGGTGGACGTATCGTTGCGCGACAATCTGAAAAAAGTGAACGAATTTATCGCTGATTGCCAGCGCCACCTTAAGGAACAACCGCAGGATGCGTTGACTCGGGAATACTTGTCCGCAGCCTACGAGCAAAAAGCCGAATTATTGTCCGCGATGATTGAGCGCGGAAGGAGCATAAACTGACATGTGCCTTCAACGGATGGGGATGACCCCGGCCCAGCCGGGTATTTGGGTGAAGCGAAGCATCTTGCCGGTTCTGAGCGCCGGGCTTTTTCTCTGGAGCGCCGCGCCCGCTCAGGCCGCTACGGCCGGGCAACACATCGAAAAACAGTTCAACGTCTCGGGACGCCCCGTGGTCGTGATCCACAACGTGGCGAACGGCCGCATCGAGGTGAAGTCCTGGAAGAATAAGGAAGTCGACGTAGTCGGCACACAGACTTCCAACAAAATTGGATTTGAAATCGAGCAAGTGGGCGACCGCATCGACGTTACTGCCAACATCCTGGACGCTGCGGCGCAGCCGCTGGATCTTGAAGCCAATTTGCAACTCACCGTTCCGGAAGAAACCGAACTCCAGCTCAAGAGCGAGACGGGCCTGATTTACGTCGAGCAGGTCACCGGCGACATGAAACTCGAAAGCTACGGCGGCGACGTGCACCTGAAGGAAGTTTCCGGCTACATCATCGTCAAGACCACCAGCGGCTCCCTGGTTTGCACGCAGTGTGCCGGCAAACTCGACTTCAGCTCCATCGGCGGAAACGCCCAGATACTCCAGCCTCAGCTGGACAACGTCAATCTCATGACCACGACGGGAAACATTCTCTTCGATGGAGACTTCGTTCGCACCGGCCTCTATTCCATGAAAAGCGGCAAGGGCCTCGTGGAAGTGCGCTTTTCCAGCACCGATTCCTTTGACCTCAAGGCTCAGACGGCCACCGGCCTCGTTGATAATCAGGCTGCCGCCTTTCTCAAGCCGGATTCCCACGGCGTGAAGCACATCGCTTCCAAGTTTGCCCAAGGGCTGGTCGGCACGGTAGGGATGGGCCTCGCGAAAGTCGAACTCTCCTCCTACAGTGGTACAATCCGCATCATGAAGCGCGATTAGTTCTTCGTGCTCCAGATCAACTGGCCCGTTGTGGCCGCGTTCTGCAAATAACAGTGACTCAACCTTCTTCTTTACGCGGCGCCTCAGCCCGTTCGCAGGTGATTTGTCTTGCCGGCTTCATGGGCTCCGGCAAGACAACGGTCGGCACGCTCCTGGCGCGGCAGCTCGCGTGGCGCTTCGTCGACTTGGATGATCGCATCGAACAGTCCGCCGGCCTTGCCATTCCTCAGCTCTTCGAGCGCTTCGGCGAACCCGCCTTTCGCCAAATCGAAGCGGATCAATTGCGCGCCGCCTTGGGCCGCGCCTCCGAGCTCAAGGAACCTACCGTCCTGGCTCTCGGCGGCGGCACCTACGCCCAGCCCGGCTGCCCCGATTTTCTTCGAGGCGCCGGCGTCCCCGTTCTGTGGCTCGATTCGCCGGTTGAAGTACTGCTCGCCCGCTGCATGACCATGACCGGCCGGCCTCTTTTCCGCGACGAAGTCAGTTTTCGCGCTCTCCACGCGCAGCGTCTTCCCTCTTATCAACTTGCGGACTTTCGTTTGGACAGCTCTGGCGAGCCTACGCAGGTCGTCGCGGAAATCCTCCGGCGAGGCATTGTCGCGGCAGGTGGCAGCGAAGCACATCTCGTCGTTGAAAAACCAAATTCGTAACTGGCTTTCGTTAGAATAGGCTGCGGAGATTCTTTCTCCGCAAAATTTTGTCGTACTTCTCTGCTGCAGGCGAAGGGGGATCCCATGAAAACAAAACTGCGCGGCCCTCAAGCCAATTCGGCGATTTGCCTGGTAGCGCTTTTGATTCTAGCTTGCGCCTCAACCGGCATTGCCGATCAGAAAAAGAATGCTGCGTCGCACGGCGCCTCGGTCTTCGCTAAGGACGGAGGAAAACTCACCATCAAGCTCGACGGCCAAACCGTCGGCCACGAAGAATTTGAAATCACGCCTTCCGCCAGCGGCTGGCTTGCAAAAGGCAGCGCCGAGATCAAGCCCTCGCAAGCCCCCGCCAGCAAGGTCACCGGCTCGCTGACGCTTCAGCCCGATGGCGCTCCCGTCAGTTACCAGTGGACATCCCACGCCGAGAAAAACAACAGCGCGAGCATCCTATTTGCTGACGGGATCGCGAAAATGACTCTGCAAATGCAAGGCGCGCATCCCTTCGATCAGACCTTCACCTTCGGCACTCCACTCGTCGCCGTCCTCGACAACAACCTCTACCACCAATACGCCGTCCTCGCCCGCCTCTATGATTGGTCCAAGCGCGGCCCGCAAACTTTCCCCGTCCTCATCCCGCAAGAGCTTATGCCCGGCTCGATCACCGCCGAATCCACCGGCTCGGCCACTATCGATGGAGCATCTTATGAAGGCCTTCGCGTCAATACCACCGACCTCGAAATCGACTTGTACCTCGATTCGAACCATCGCCTGATGCGCCTCGAAGTCCCCTCCGCCAAAGTGTCCGTCGTCCGCGAGTAACGCCTTTGCGTGAATAAACTTGCCAGGGCGGCGCGATTCACGACAACTCACCGCCAACTAACAGCGCTCGTATCACCGCGGAGATTGCGCCTGGCGTTTCAATAAAAAAACGCGGTGTGACCTTTACAGTCACACCGCGCTGATTTGTGCCCTGCTCTCAAAACGAAATGCTTACCTTGCCACCGGACGCTGAAACACCGGCCCTGTACCTGGCCGCCGCAGCACATAACCCTGCGGCTGCCCATGGGAATGCGTTAGCGCATGCCCATTCGAATGGACGGCACCGATGTGTCCGCTGTGCCCGTTGCCATTCGCCGGCGCGGGCTGCGGCATCCGCGCCGGATTACCGATAGGGCGTAGAGTGACCGGCGCTGCATGGACGTGATCGCTGATCGCCTGCAGCCTCTTCAGGATGGACTGCCACTGTTCCCAATCCAATTGGCGCAGGAACGGCCGCAATCCCTGGATGAACGGATCCTCGAGCAGCGCTTCGCCGTCGGATTCCGGAATAAAGAAGCGGTTCAAGCCCACATTCAACGCTTCGGAGATTTTCTCCAGCGTGCCGAGGCTCGGCGTCATCTGGCCGCTCTCGATGCGGGACAAGTAGGAGCGCGACACCTTCGAGCGCGACTGCAGCTGGCTCTGGGTCATCGCGCGCGATTCGCGCAATTGGCGAATTCGCTGGCCGATATTCTCGACCGTCTCCTGGTTGGCGAACTTTTCGGATGCGGGTTCAGCGGCTGCTTCCTCCGGAGGTGCCGGTGGAGGAATCAGGAACTCCAAACGCTGAGGTAAGGCGCGCACACAACGGCGGCAGTTTCCTGTGCGCGTCCGGTACTGGACGAGACCACATGTCTTACAGCGAATGACTTCCCTATCCATTTCCAACGAATTCATAGTTTCTTTATCTGCTATTTGTACGGACACCGGTACTCCTCGCTGAGTTTTCCCGGCGCGCGGATATAGGAAGGAACGTCGGAACGTCCTACTGGGGAAGACAGAAACTGGCGCGTCGGGAGTATCGTGCGGCTAGCCGTTTTCTGTCAAGAGTATTTTTGAACTATTTTTGCATATGCAATCTTTTCACCGCATCTCTACGAATAATTTTCGCCTGTCCCTCCGGCCAACGCCTTCTCTATTTTCCCGAACTCCACAACCCCTTGTGGATACTTTCGCAAACCACCACTCCGCTTGTGCCGCTCTTGCCACAAGAATCCCCCGCCGGTGTACGATGGTCACTGCTCCAGTTTGGAGCACCTGTTTGGAGAACGCATGCCGGAACTACCCGACATCGTCGTTTACATCGAAGCGCTCGAATCGCGCATCCTCGGCCAAACCCTCGACGCCGTCCGCATCGTCAGCCCTTTTCTCCTCCGCACTGCAACTCCACCTCTTGCCGACGCGTCTGGCAAAAGAGTCAGCCACCTCCGCCGCCTCGGCAAACGCATCTGCATCGGCCTCGAAGACGGCCTCTGGCTCGTTCTCCATCTGATGATCGCCGGCCGTCTTCACTGGCGCTCTCGTGGAGTCAAGATCTCGCCGCCGCGCGGACTTGCCGCTTTCGATTTTCCCTCCGGCTCACTGCTCTGGACCGAGGCCGGCTCTCAAAAGCGCGCGTCTCTTCACGTCGTCCTCGGCGAAGACGGCCTCCGCTCACTTGATCCCGGCGGCCTCGAAGTCCTTGACGCCACTCCCGAGCAGTTCACCGCCGTCCTTCTCTCCGCAAACCACACTCTCAAGCGCGCCCTCACCGACCCTCGCCTCTTCAGCGGCATCGGCAACGCTTATTCCGACGAAATTCTCTTCGAAGCCAAGCTTTCGCCTCTCGCGCTCACGCAAAAGCTCTCGGTCACGGTAATCAAGCGCCTCTATGAAGCCATCCGCTTCAGCCTCCCGCGCTGGACGGACCGCCTCCGCGCCGAAACCGCCGGCAAGTTTCCCGAAAAAGTTACCGCCTTCCGCGAAGGCATGGCCGTCCACGGCCGCTACAAACTTCCCTGCCCGCGCTGTGGCACCAAAATCCAGCGCATCCGTTACGCCTCCAACGAAACCAACTATTGCCCCACCTGCCAGACCGCCGGCAAACTCCTCGCCGATCGCGCCCTCTCCCGCCTCCTCCGCGAAGACTGGCCCCGCTCCCTCGACGAACTCGAACTGCTCACCTCCAAACCTAAATAACATGTAATGGCCGATTTTTAGGTTGGTGATTCTCTTTCTTTGCCACATCGTCCAACGCATGTAGGTGCCGGGCTTTAGCCCGGCGCTTTTTCTCCTCTATACTCTGATATTCCGAAACGCTGACGGACGCACCTGGACCCGAAAAGGACCGGCAACCCATGAACATAATCTCCCTAAATGTCGGCCTCCCCCGCGATGTGCTCTGGCACGGAAGAACCGTAACGACCGGCATCTACAAGCAACCCATCCAAGGCCGTGTCCGTTTGCGCACTCTGAATCTGGATGGCGACCGACAATCCGACCTCACCGTCCACGGCGGCGCGCAGAAAGCCGTCTACTGCTACCCTATCGAGCACTACGACTATTGGAAAAAGGAATTGCCCGGCCTGGAGTTGCCGCTCGCCATGTTTGGCGAAAACTTCACGACCGAGGGCTTGCTGGAAAATTCAGTCCATCTTGGCGATCAGTTCTTCATTGGCTCAGCACAAGTGGCCGTCACTCAGCCTCGACTTCCCTGCTACAAACTTGGCGTGAGGTTCGAGTCCGACGACATGGTAAAGCGCTTCCTCGCCAGCGGCCGCACCGGTTTCTACTTTGCCGTCACCCGCGAGGGCGAAGTCGGCGCCGGAGACGACATCAAACAAATCGCTCGCGATCCAAACGCCGTCCCCGTCTCCGAAATCACCCGTCTCTACATCACAAAAAGGTTCAACAACGAAGACGTCGGCACTCTGCGCCGCGCCCTGCAAGTCGCCGCACTGCCAGAAAGCTGGAAGGACTATTTCCGCGAGCGCCTGGCAAGAACGAAGGCCTGAACTCCGCAGCACCCCGCTTTCGAGTTGCCATGCATCGTGTGACACCCACGGATCACCGGTCACGTCATCTCTGCGCCGACCCCGCGAACTCTGCGTTTCCGCGTCGTCTGTTTCCTTCACCAGTCACGAGTCACTATTCCTTTGCTACACTACTGGTTCCGCAACCTGGAGAAATGCATGCCCACACGCGACGATGCCTGGAAGCTGCTGTGCGAATTCACTGAATCGGAGAGCCTGCGCAAGCACATGCTGGCCGTCGAGGCCTGCGTCCGCGCCTACGCGCGCAAGCAAGCCGCCGATGAGGAGGTTTGGAGCATTGCGGCGCTGCTCCATGATTTCGATTACGAGCGCTGGCCCAACAACGAACACGCCGCCGACGCGGGGCATCCCGCGGAAGGCGCGAAAATTCTGCGCGAGCGCGGCTACTCCGAAGAAATTGTTCGCGCGATCCTCTCGCACGCGGATTATTCCGGCGTCGCGCGCCAATCACAGCTCGAGCACACGCTTTTCGCTTGCGACGAGCTCGCCGGCTTTCTCACCGCATGTTCTTACGTCCGCCCCTCGAAGAGCATCCTCGATCTCGAAGTGGACTCCGTGAAGCGCCGCCTGAAAGACAAAGCCTTCGCCAAAGGCGTCAGCCGCGAGGACGTCCGCAAAGGCGCGGAAGAGCTCGGTATCCCGCTCGAACAGCACATCGGCTTTTGCATCGCCGCCATGCGCGAGCAAGCCGACGCCCTCGGCCTCCGCGGCAATATCGGCGCACAAGCGGCTTCTTCCTGAATGGAAGGAGAATATTTTTGTGCTTACTCATAGCGCAGAGCGATGAGTGGATCAACGCGCGTGGCGCGGCGAGCGGGAACGTAGCAGGCCAGCAGAGCAACCGCGGCCAGGAGAATCGTCACGCCGGCAAACGACGCGGGGTCATACGCGCTCACTCCAAAGAGCAAGTGCTGTAGAGCGCGTGAAAGCGCCAGCGCGGCCGCCAATCCGATCGCGGCACCGATGAGAAACAACTTGAAGCCTTGCGAAAAAATCATCCGCAAAACGTCGCGAGGCTGCGCGCCCAGTGCCACGCGCACACCAATCTCCTGCGTGCGCTGCGTCACCGCAAAGGAGAGCACGGCATAAATTCCCAGCGTAACTAGCAACAGCGCCAGCCCCGCGAAGCCGCTGAGCAAAGTTGCTTGCATTCTGCGCGAGGCGAGATTTTCGTCGACGAGATCCTCGAGCGGCATCACACCCGCGACGGGCTGCTCTTTGTCCACCGACCAGATCTGTTGCCGGACAATTTCCGCGATCGCCATCGGATCTCCGGACGTCCGCACGGCGAGATATTCCGGCTCGAATCCAAAATCCTGCTGCTGATACGGCAGATACATCTCCGGTCTTGCCGCAACGTCGAGGCCGGCCTGATGAACATCGCCGACAATCCCGATTACGTTAATCCACGGAGATTTTTCGTTGTAGCCGCCGACCTTAAAGTTCTTACCGATGGGGTTTTCACCGGGCCAATAATTTTTGGCCATGGTTTGGTTGATCAGTGCGACGGGGAGCGTTCCGGCGGCGTCGCGCGATTCGAATAGACGGCCTTCGACGAGCCTCATTCGAAGCGCGCGTATGTAGTTCCTGCTGATGATGCGCGTGTTCGGAATGAGCACATTCCCCGGCGCGGGCTCGGGTTTTCCTTCGATGGTGATACCCGTTGCGCCGCCTGAATTCGTAAGCGGAACCCACGTGGTATACCCGGCTGCGATAACTCCGGGGAGAGTTTCCACTTTAGCCAGGACTTGATCGTAAAAAGCCACTCTGGGTGCGAAGGCTTCGTATTTTTGCCGAGGCAGCGGCGTGCGCAGCACAAGCACATGATCGGCGCGAAAGCCGGGATCGAGGTGATAGAGATTCTGCAGGCTCCGGATCATAAGTGCAGCGCCAGCGAGCAAGACGATGGCTAGAGCGACTTCACAGATGACGAGAACATCGCGCAGTCGGTGGCCGCCGGAGCCGACGCCGCTCTGGCCGCCGCCTTGTTTCAGCGAAAATGCAAGATGAAACTGCGAGACCCGCGAAGCCGGAATGACTCCAAAGAGAATTCCCGTAGCGAGAGAAACGATAAGCGTGAAAAGAAGAACGCTGCTGTCAACACCGGCACCCGTCACCGGCGCGATGCCATTCGGAATCAGAGCAGCGAGAAACTGTGTTCCCCAGACGGAGAGAAGCAGCCCCGCCGCGCCAGCGAACAAAGAGAGCAAGATGCTTTCCGTCAACATTTGTTGGATGACGCGGCTGCGAGTGGCGCCAAGTGCGAGGCGCATAGCCAACTCGCGACGCCGCCCTGTGGCGCGAGACAGTAAGAGGTTCGCAACGTTAGCGCAGGCGATGAGCAGAACAAAACAGACGGCGCCCACGAGCATGAGGATGGCGGGACGCACATCTCCAGCAAGCTCTTCGCGGAGCGGGACGGCGAAAGCGCCGACGTTGGCGTTCGAATCGGGATGTTCCCGCTCCAACTGTTTCGCGATGGTCGCGAGATTGGCATTCGCGGTTTTGAGCGGGATGCCGGGTTTAAGCCGGGCGACGACTTGCAGAAAATGATTCCCGTGATTGGCCAATTGTTCCTTCGTAAAACGAGCGGGAACCCACAGTTCAGTCTCGCGGTCTGGGAATTGGACCCCGCGACTCATCACGCCAATGATGGTGCACTTCTCGTAGTTGAGAGAAATCTGTTTGCCGACGATTTGCGGATCGGCGCCAAATCTTCGAACCCAGAGGCCATGGCTCAAAATCGCAACATGAGGCGCACCGGGAACGTCGTCTTCCGGGCGAAAGTCGCGGCCGAGAGCAGGGCGGACACCCAGGACTGAAAAAATGTTTGCGGTAACGCTTTTCCCGGAGAGTTCTTCCGGGTTTCCGCTCCCGGTGAGATTGAAGGAGCCGCCAAAGGCGAGCGCGGCGACGTCCTCGAAGACCTGGTTTCGCGATTTCCAATCGTAGAAATTTCCCGCGGCGGGCGTGTCTTTAGGAAATCCGTAGGCCGAGGAGTCTTCCCACACCATCACCAGACGATTCGAATCGCGATAAGGAAGCGCGCGAATGAGTACAGCGTCGGCAATACTGAAGATGGCGGAGTTCGCTGCGATTCCCAGAGCGAGAACGCCGACGGCAAAAAAAGTGAAGCTGGGGCTCTTGCGCAGCATGCGCAGGCCGTAGCGGATATCCTTCAGCAGATTATCGAGAAAATTCACGCGCCGGGTATCGCGGCACTCTTCCTTGACCTGCTCCACGCCTCCAAATTCTCGCGTGGCCGCGCGGCGCGCCTCTTGCGGCGTCATTCCCGCTGCTAGGTTTTCCTCGATCTGGCGTTCGATGTGAAAGCGTAACTCAGAGCCGAGTTCCCGCTCGGCGGCATTTCTTAGAAGCAATAAGCGGAGCCAGTTAAATATTGTTTGGAGCAGGCGCATGTTGCGTTCCTCCTCAGACCGTCTTCAAGACAAGCCCGATCGCTGACGAGAGGCGTTCCCAATTCGATTCCTCTGCCTGGAGATATTTCTGGCCGGCGCGTGTGAGGGAATAATATTTCGCGCGGCGATTATTTTCCGATTCGCCCCACTTGGATTGGATCCATGCCTGCTGTTCGAGTCGGTGCAGCGCCGGATAGAGGGCGCCCTGATTCACTTGCAGGACGTTCTTCGAAACGCGGCGAATACGCTGAGCGATGGCCCAGCCGTGCATCGGCTCGAGCGCAATGGTTTTGAGGATGAGCAGGTCGAGAGTGCCTTGCACGAGGTCGGTGGGCTTGGTCATCGCAGCTCCCCTTAGTTACTGACAGGGATTATGCAAGGACTCCTGTCAATAAGCAAGGGGAAGGATAGGATGAATGGCCTGGCACGACGGAAGCGACGCAATTCAAAGGCCTAATTCGTTCACTCTTCTCTTTCGTTGCGGGCTGCCGTTGATGCGATAATCGGCTGGAAATGGATTCCGATCGATTTCGCTTCGGGCTCTTCGAATTCTCCCTGACAAATCGCGAACTACGGCGCGAGGGCGCGTTAGTGCGTTTGCAGTCCCAGCCCGCTCGGGTTTTGGGATGTCTGCTTCAACATGCGGGGCAGATAGTCTCTCGCGAAGAACTGCAACGGGAAGTATGGGGAGCGAGTACATTTGTCGACTTTGACCACGGATTGAATTTCTGCATGGCGCAGATTCGGTCGGTGCTGGACGACGATCCCGCAGCTCCACGATTCATTCGCACAATACCGAAACGCGGCTATCAGTTCGTGGCTCCGGTCGAATTGGTGGCAACGACGGCCGCGGAATCACCGGAAGTTGTCACGGACGGACGCAAGATTTCGCCTTCCTTACTCATTGCGGGCATCTTCGTCTCGATTATGCTTTTGGGAATTACCTTTGCCGCCGGATACCGATTGAAAACGCAACAAGCTTGGAACAGGCTGCCCGTTGTGGCCGTCGTGCGTTTCGACAACGAGACCGCAAATCCAGACATGACCAGTTTTAGCGATGGGCTGACCGACAGCGTCGTCGAGCGGCTCACGTCCTTTAGCCAAGGGCAGTATAACGTGATTGGCAACGCACAGATCTTGCGACGTCCTCGGGAGGAGCGCGATTTGAAGTCTATTGCATCAACATTAGGAGCTGGGTATGTCGTCTTAGGGCAGGTGCAACGCAACGGCAGCCAGACGCGCATTCTCGCTCACTTGATTCGCCTGTCTGACCAGACACATATCTGGGTAGTGCGCGTGGACCAGGCACTCGACGATCCGCTGCAGGTCGAATCCGAGGTTGCACAGAAAGTTGCCGTCGAGTTCTCGCCAAGAGTGGCAAAAGACGCAAGTGGGAGCGCCTTACCGGAAGCTCCAAGGCAATGAATCTTCGCTAGTTAGCGCCTCACCTTTTTCTAGGACGCGATTCACTCCATTTGATTTGCGCATCCTGGCCTGGCAGTGCATGCTCCCGTCGAGAGCCTGCGCAAAGGAGCGTCACCCCATGCCAAATTCCTGGCCACGCCGAAATCTGTTACGGATTTCCACGTTCGCACTTCCGCTGATGGCCTCGTTACGCGGACGGAATATGTTCGGAGCGGAGCTATCTGGCGATCCGAGCAGCAGCCACCAGCCCGTGTCTGACCTATTTCCGACCCAACCGCCGGAACTGGCGCGAGAGATGGTCACGGTCGCGCACTTCGATCTAGACCGCGTGAAGGATTTGGTTGAAACTCGCCCCTCGCTGGCACGCGCGGCCTGGGATTGGGGATTTGGCGACTGGGAAAGTGCCTTGGGTGGGGCCTCGCACATGGGAAACAGAGCCATTGCCGAGTACCTGATTTCCAAGGGGGCACGGCCGTCGCTTTTTTCAGCTGCGATGCTTGGGCAACTCGAAGTCGTGAAGGCATTTGTCACAGCCCAGCCGGATGTCCAGCGCATTCGCGGACCGCACAGTATCAGTTTGCTGGCACATGCCAAGGCGGGCGGTGAACGGGCGCGTCCGGTTTTCGAATATCTGCAAACACTTGGTGGCGCCGACGCCGAGCCGCAAGTTCCCCTCTCAGAGGAAGAAGCGGCCGCATACCCGGGTACCTATAACTTTGGTATCGGTGCAAGCCAGCAGATTGAAGTGACGGTGGAGCGAGGGCAGGTTATCTGGACGCGCAAAGGCACCATGGGACGGCCGCTATTCCATCTGGGAAAACGGGAATTTCATCCGTTGGGTGCGGAGGCGGTGCGCATCCGATTTGAGGAAACGTCCGGCGAAATGGTGATGACAATAAAAGACGCCGATTGGGAATTGACGGCGCAACGCAAGGGGAGGAAGTGATGCCGAGTCGGGTGACCGATGCGCGGCAGAATCAAAAATGGGGAGAGGCCAAAAGCCTCTCCCCAATTCGCATAATGAAACGCTACTTAGAATTCGAAGCGCAGGCCGAATTGAATCCAGCGTGAACCAGTGTTGCGGTTGGCAGGAATGTATTGGGTGTTGACGACACCAAAGTTCGCCAGGTTAGTGGTATCGAGAACGGGGTCAAGGAACGTCGGGTGGTTGAAGGCATTGAAGAAATCAAACGAATATTCAAGGCCAACATTCTCGCGAAACTTGGTGATCTTGCCGATGCGCAGGTCGAGGTTCTTGAACCAGAAGCCGCGAAGCGGTTGGCTGCGTCCGGTACTCGTGTCGGAGGAGAGCAGGATCGGCCGGAAATCCTTTAGTGCCGCCGACGGATCGCCGAAGTAGTTGATTCCCGAGCCACCGGTGGCGGGATTGCTGTTGGTGCCGACGCCGTTAGACCCGGTGACGCCGGTGTGGACGCCGCCGTTCAAAGAACCGGGCTTGACGAGCGGGATCTCCCCGGTCGCGAAAGCGAAGATGGCTCCGCCACCGAAGACCTGGTTACTTTCCTGCACGAGTAGCGGCACCCCGCTGCTGAGGCGAAGCACGCCCGCAACATACCACCCGCCGATGACCTTGTTAATGGCTTCGTGACTGCTGCCGAGACGGTGCCCGCCCCCAAGTGGCAGGTCGTAGTCAAATGTAGCGTTGAACACGTGGGTGCGGTCAAAGAAAGAGTTTCCATATTCGATGCCAGGGTCAAAGCTCGTGGCGTAATAACTTGCGGAATTCTGCACTGCTCCGACAGTATCCAGCGATTTGGAGAAGGTGTAATTCATGTCGTAGAGCACGCCATGCCAGGGCCGGTTTCGGAGTGTGACGACCAGAGCGTGGTAGTTCGAATAGTCCTTGTGCGAACGCATGAAGAGATCGAATACCTGCAGATTGTTGAAGGTCGGCAGATTCAGTCCGCTCTGGAACTTGCGGTAGACATCCATGCCGATAAACAGGTTCGTGACATTCCCGTTCTGAAACGCAGCTGTGTTTCCGGCAGCGATACATGCCGTAGCTGTTCCGCCACCGCAGAAAAATGAGGCGTATCCAGGAAGCAAATCCTCGAACCAAGGTTGCGTGACAACTGCAGAATTGGTCCGAACGGCTGTTGCGACGGCATCGAAAGCCTGGGCAAAGGTCTGACCACTGGTATTGTCCTTGAAGAAGTAAGGAGACGAGTTGAGGTTGAAGCTGCCCGCCAGATTGCGCCCCAGACGACCGACATACCCAATCTCAAGGATGTTTTGGCCCGGTAATTCGCGCTGAAGCGTGAAGTCGATCATGTGGCTACGGCCAACTTTGAAGTCCGGGTCGTTCTGAAAGCTGAGGGTCTCACTGTATGGAATATCGGGAACGATCGGAGAGGAAACCGCCGCGGGGTTTGGAGGTATCGGAATCTGACCATCCACACCTACACGAAAGCTAGCAAGACCGGGGTTGCCCAAGCCCGCACCCGCGTTACAACCCGCCCCTCCGGGGCCAGTCGCGTTACAAAGAGGCGTCACAACGTTGATGGTTTGTGCAAAGCCGACGCCTAGCATCGGGATGATGACACTTTGGACCGTATTTACGCGGTCGTAGGCTATGCCGTAGCCGGCTCTTATGACCGTCTTTTTGTTCCCGAAGAAATGGCCAAGCGGGCCGCTGTTGAATCCAGGATTCCAAGCCAACGAAACACGCGGAGCTACGTTGCCGTAATCCACGTTGAATACGTCGTTGCGGCCGGACTTCTTAACCGGAATATAAGAAAGGGTAGGATTGTAGAACTCCCCGGCACTGGCTGCTGCCGCTTTTGCCTTGAAGTAAGCCGTAGTGTCAAGGATGGTATCGCCCGCGTCGTGATTGGCAACCAGGGTTTGTTGGCCATTGAGTTCCTGCGGGGTTGTCTGCCAGCCATAGCCGAGACCGTAGGTCAATGTGAGAGAGGGCGTCAAACGCCACGTATCCTGAACAAAGAATTCATACATCCGCAAAGTTGTCTTGGCGATCAGAGACGTGCCGAGTGGCTTGGGATTCAGATTACCGTCGCGGGCGGCAAGAATACCAACGTTGTCGATTAAGCCGAGGGAAGCGGCATAGAGGCGGTCCCAGCGCTGCACGTCTGTGGAGAGCAGGCAATTTGTTAGCAGGGTGGTGGTGCAAGTGGGCGGGCGGTTCGCGGCAGATCCACCCAGAAAGTTCACGTCACTATCCATCGCAGCGACCAAGGAATTAAGAGAACCGACTACTTTGTCGTCGCGGTCATGGATCGTGGGCAGCCAACGGATGTCAACGCCAGTGGAGACGGTGTGCTTGCCTTTAGTCCAAGTCAGCATGTCGTTGTATTGCTTGTTGCTATCGTAGATAGCCTGATGGCGAGCGCGCTGGGTATCCACATCCACAATGGTGTCGATGAAACCGGTTGCGGCTAGGCCAGGGGCAAGCGCGATAAAACCGTCCGGTGTATTTGTTCCGGGGAGAGCCAGTTGGGTAGCGGAATCCCGAGGACGAACCACGGTGTAGTCTTGACGAGCGCGAATCCAGCCCGCGCGGAAACTATTTGTCAGGTTGGGGCGAATCTGCCAGTCCAGGCCGGCGTACTCGCCGTCACCGCGCAGATTTTGATTGCTGGGTGTGATTGGTGTGCTTCCACGCAGGTCCGCCTGGAAGTCGTCGGGGGCAACATTCCGCGAATACATGTAACGGCCGAAAAACTGGACTTTATCCGTGAACTTGTGGTCGAGACGGAACGAGATGAAGTCGGTCTTCAGAGGAGCAGCCAGATTCAAACGATCGCCAAGCGTGTTGGCGCCGTCTCCGATGGAAGTGTCCGTTCCTTCGGGCATCAATCCCCAGAGTTGTGCGATCGTGGGGCTGATTCCGAGACCGCGTGGATCGCACGCAGCATTTCCGTTTGGACCGCAAAGCGTGGAGGTCTTGAGGTTGTACTGAACAAGGTTTCCCGAAGCGTCCTTGAACTGCAGAATTCCCTGGCGCAGGAGGTCGCTGGGCATGATGCGGGTGTCCTGGAGCGACTGCGGAAAGCGGCGAAATTCGTGGTTGGCAAAGAAAAAGGTCTTGTTTTTGCGAAGCGGGCCGCCGATCCAGAGTCCCCCGCGGTTGTCGTGCGTGGGCGGCTTCTTGATGCCGTTGCGGTTGTTGTCCCAGGAGTTGGCATTTAGCGCGGAGTTTTGATGGAACCAGTATACGGAGCCGTGGAAAGTATTTGTGCCGCTCTTGCTGATGAGTGCGACCTGGCCGCCCGAAGAACGCAAAAATGTCACATTTTCGTTGGTAATCTCCGCACGGAACTCATCGATGCTTTCCACACCAATAGGTATGATGGGTTTCTCGGCGCCCCCGCCGGCGATAACGTTGTCCGATATATCGATGCCATCCATTACGATGCTGTTCTGGTCGCTGCGCGCGCCCGCGATGGTCCCGCCGCCGTTTCCGAATCCGGTCTGGTTGCTGTCGTATGGCGTGGAGCCGGGCTGAAGTGTGAGTAACTCGCTGGCGTCACGGCCCAGCGTAGGGAGTCGCGTCATCATGGTACCGCCGACAACGTTACCCATCACGGCATCAGTGGTTTGCAGCTCCGCGCTGGCTCCGGCGGAAACTTCAATAATCTCCTTGGTGGAGCTGACCTCGAGCGTGGCGTCGTACGTGTAGCTTTTGGTGACGTCGACCTTAATATTGGAGAACGTGGATGTGGCAAATCCAGCTTTCGAGATCTTGAGAGTATAGGTGCCGGCTGAGACGTTCGGGAAAACATATTGGCCGGACGCACCTGTGGTGGTGGTCTTTGTGTCGTTGGTCGCGGAATTCACCAATTCAGCAGCCGCATCCGGAACGACCGCGCCAGCCTTATCGCTAATGGTGCCAAGGATGATGGCTGAGTTCGAGGTTTGCGCCTCGGCGGCGATTCCGAGTGACAGCACTCCGAGAACCAAAACTGCAGCAAAAAGGAAACGAACGAAGAGCTTCATAATCCCCCCGCTTTAGCTGGCTGATCAACCGCGGAATGGACCTTCGTAAAACATCTCACGGCGCCGACGGGCGGCAGTGCCCGTCATGCGGCACTCGTGCCCTTCTACCTGGATAGAAATAGGCACTCGCCTTTTGCAAGGCAAAGATACACAAACGCCTGAGATGAGAAACGATGGCTGACCACTCGCAGGGTCCCCCACCACTAAAGATGAGGCACTGCTTACACCAAAAACTCAGGGGGTGTCAACGGTTGATTCATGGGAACAAAAAAATGAAACGTCTGTTGCTTCCGGTGGAACGTGCCTGATTGTGGCTTCTGAACGATTGCCTGGAAGGCGAAGATCGAAGCGTAATTCGAGCTGGGCTTGCTGGAGACCAACGAAGAAACAGTTGGTGAAAACTTGTCCGGAGGGAAATCCGCAAACAAAAAGGAGGCGGGACAAGTCCCGCCTCCTGGCCGAAGTTAGAAAATGCAGACTAGAAGGAAACGCGCAGACCGAGCTGAATCCAGCGGCTCCCCTGTGTGCGATCGGCAGGAATCAATTCCTGGCTGATGACACCGAAGGTTGCCGGATTTTGAAGATTCAGCGATGGCTGGAAGAAATTGACGTGGTTGAAGAGGTTGAAGAAGTCTGCCGAGAATTCAACCTTGTAGCGCTCGTGGAAGGAAGTCGACTTTCCAAGGCGCGAATCGAAGTTCCAGAATCCCAGCCCGCGGAGCGCGTTGCCTGTCCCGTCCCGCCCGTCGGTGCTGATGTTGACGGCCCGGAAAGCCGCAGCCGCTGCGTCTGGGTTGCCAAAGAGGTTGAGGCCGGTTCCTTGCGGAGCGCCCGTGCAAGCGGGTCCGTCTCCATTCGAGCCGAATCCGTTGGCGCCGCTGCAGACACTGCCATGCAGGCCTGCGCCGAGCTGACTCGTGCTGGTGAGTGGGATGGCGTTGATGCCATTGCCAAAGAAACCGCCGCCCAAATCACCATCCGTAACCGTCAGCGGAGGACCGCTGGCGGCGCGGAACACGCCCGAAACGTACCACCCCCCGATAATTTTATTGATGATGTTGTTGTTGAAACCGAACTTATGGCCATTTCCAGCCGGCAAGTCATAGTTGAAGATGGCGTTGAAGATATGGGTATGGTCGAAGAGCGACGGCCCATATTGGAAATTCGGGTTAAAGCTGGTGGCGTAGGTGCCGGCGTTGTTCTGCACGGTACCGACTTGGTCCAGCGACTTCGAGAAGGTGTAATTCATGTCAAATTGCAAGCCATGTGACGGCCGCTTGCGGAGAGTCACCGTGGCCGCATGATAGTTGGAGAGATCGTTGTGAGTGCGCATGAACAAGGCAAAATTGATCTGATGATTGTTGAATGTGGGCAATCCAAGCGCCGCCCGGTCCGCATCAATTTGACCAAACACGTTTCCGACGGACTGGCCGATAAATGCAGCTGAGGCCTCGCTGGCCAAACAAGTGGTTGGGCTGCTGCAACCGGCACCGGTCAGGCCTGCCAACTGATTATTGAACCAGGGCTGATCGGTCACGGGCTTTCCGGCAGCAAGTTCGTTGGCGACGACGTCGAATGCTTGAGCAAATGTCTGCCCGGACGCCTTGTCCACAAACTGATAGGGGGATGAGTCAAAATCTACGCTGTTGGGTAGATCGCGAGCAATGCGCCCGATGTAGCCCACTTCAAGCAGCATATTGCCAGGCAATTCACGCTGAACAGTGAAGTCTATGCTGTAGCTCTTGCCGACTTTGAAGTTAGGATCCACAGCGAAGGACAGATTCTCTCCGCCGAGAGCCGGGACGATCGGGGAGGAGACTGCCGGCACTTGCGGAACGGGAAGGTCGCCATCCACGCCGACACGGAATCCTGACGCGCCGATATTGCTGGCACCCGCAGCCGCGTTGCAGCCCGGACCGGTAGCACCGGTATTCAGGTTGCAAGCGGGCGTGGCCAGAACCAATGTTTGTGCAAATCCAACTCCGAGTTGCGGAATTTCCACGCTCTGCACGTTGTTAATGCGGTCGTAGTAGATGCCAAAGCCCGCGCGTACCACGCTTTTGCCCTGACCGAAGACGTTGCCTAGCAGTCCATCCTTATAAGAAGGATTCCAGGCGACGGAAAGACGCGGTGCGATATCGCCATAGTCTGTGTTCCAAATGCGGCTGCGGCCAGAATCCTTGATGGGCAGGTAGCCGATCGTTGGGTTGAATACCTGACCGCTCAAGGCGGCCTGGTTCTTAGCCTGGATGTAGCCGGCAGCCGTCAGGATCTGACCAGTGCCGTTATCAATTTCAAAGGTTTGCTGGCCATGGGCTTCTGTCGGCGGTGTTTGCCAGCCGTAGCCGAGGCCGTAGGTGAGGGTCAATGTAGACTTTATGCGCCAGGTATCCTGCGCATAAAAGTCGTATGCTTGCTGGTTGGTGTTGGCAATCAAAGGCGTGCCAAACGGCTGAGGCGAGAGGCTTCCGTCGCGGACCGCCAGCACGTTTATATTGTCCACGATGCCGAGGGTTGCGGCATACAAACGGTCCCACCGAAGAACGTCGGTCGGCTGCAGGCAAAATGTTGCGAGCCCACCACCGCAGGTCGGCGGCCGATTGATTGCTGGAATGGTCTGGTTGGTACCGAAGACGTCGGCATCTTCCGTGGCAACGAGAGAGGCCAGGGAGCCGACGACTTTATCGTTGCGCTGGGCAATGAGCGGCAACCAGCGAACGTCGCCACCGGCGGTTATGGTGTGGTGACCTTTAATGTGCGTGAAGTTATCCACGAGTTGTTTGTTCCGCTGGAAATTGCCCTGAGTGCGGGCCCGTTGCGTGTCCACGTCAATCGGTACGTCGATGAGTCCGGTCGCCGCAAGTCCGGGAGCGAGGGCGACGAACCCAGCCGAGGTATTGGTGCCCGCAAGGGCCAAGCTCGCCGCGGAATCACTGGGGGACACACCAGGGATGAAATTGCGGCTGCGAATCCATCCAAAGCGAATATTGTTGCTGGTGAATGAGCTGAAGGCATAGTCGAGCGCGCCGATTGCTCCATCGCCGCGAAGGTCGTTACCGCTCGTGGCGATGGTCTTGTTCCCCAGCGTGTCGATCTGATTGGGAGTCACGTTGAGCGACCGTGAATAGATATAGCGGCCAAAAAAGTGCATTTTGTCCGTGAAGTTGTGGTCAAGTCGGAAGGTAACGTAGTCATCCTTAACTGGTGTTGAGGCCGAGGCGACGAAGCCGGTCGTGTTGTTTCCATCCACTCCGGGCAAGCTGGGATCGTTGCCGGCTGGGTTGAGCTTGTAAAGCGTTTGGATCGTCGGACTAATGCCTATGCCACGAGGATCGCAAGGAAGGTTTCCGGCGGGCCCGCAGGCGGTGGACGTCGCCAGGTTATATTGCCTTACCACTCCACTGGCGTCCTGGAACGACAGGATGCCATTCTGCAGGTTAGTTGTCGGAACAATGTGGCTCACCTGGGATGCGGATGGGAAACGGCGAACCTCGTAGTTGCTGAAAAAGAAAGTCTTATTCTTGATGATCGGTCCACCGACGCTGACCCCTTCGCGGTTGTCCTTGAAAGGAGTTTTCCTCGTGAAAGAATTTCCAGTTGCTGCGTCCGGAGTGTGGTTCAAGTCCCACGAATTTGCATTGTATCCATCGCTCTGATGGAACCAGTAGCCGTCTCCGTGAATCGTGTTGCCGCCGCTCTTACTGATCAGAGTAATGTTGCCGCCAGAGGATCGGCTGAAATCAATATTGGAATTGGTCACACCTACCCGGAATTCCTCCAGACTTTCCACGCCCGTGGGAATGAAGTTGACGGCCGTTGCGCCGCCGCCGACGGTGTTGTCAGTAATGTCGATGCCATCCATTGTGATCGCGTTTTGGTCGCTTCGCGCGCCTGCCACCGTTCCGCCGTTATTTCCAAAACCACCGTTGGCTGGCGTGTCATACGGAGTCGTTCCCGGCTGGAGTGTTAGCAGTTCCGAGGCGTCACGCGTCAGCGTTGGCAACCGCGAAAGGGTGGTTCCGCCAATGACGTCGCCGACCTGGGCGTCCGTCGTCTGGAGTTCCACTCTGGCCTCCGTCAAAACCGTAATGGACTCGGTGACTTGGCCGAGATCAAGCTTAACGTCCACGGTGTAGCTTTTCGTAACGTCCACGGTCAAGGCAGTGACCGTCGAGGATCGGAATCCCTCCTTCTTAACCGTGACTTCGTACTCTCCTGGAGCAACATTGACGAACGTATATTGTCCCGCTCCATTACTGGTCTGGGTTACCTGGTTATTTGTAGCTCGATTGCGAAGAACCACTGTAGCGTCGGAAACTGCGGCACCGCTCGGATCGGAAATCGTTCCGACTACGGTTCCAGTTGTCGCGGTTTGCGCCCAACTAACGGCCGGAAGTGTGCATGCGACCGCAAACAAGAACGTGCAAATGGCAAAGCAAAGCCTAACCTTTCTCACAAAGACACCCCTTTCCCCAAACGAGTAGGGCATCAGGTATGGAAGGAAGCAGAATGGGTCCACAAAGGTACTTACAGCAATCTCATAACAAGAATCACTGCATACCTAATTAAGCGAGAAAGACCCGCGACAGCCCCAGACTACCCCGTACCACCCAACCACCCCGGAACCCACACCTTTCTAACGAAGAGGTGTTGTTCAAACGCATCAGACGCCCGCAAATCGGGAATGGTTTGCCTGGAACTCAAAAAGTATTCTGAAATAAATCTAAAGAGAGTCTTGTTTCCGTAAAATCGTATTTCCAAGAGACCGCTTCTGAAAAACTGTAGAAAAGGGAGCGCCGCCGGGACTTTTTGAACAAACAAAACTCGACGAGTTCACGATGTGAGGTCGTGAAGGCATGCGCTCGGGCGAGCTAAGGAACTTGAGAGTCTCTCCGTCGTGCGCGGCGCAACGTAACGACGGGCAGGCCGTTCTGGCCTGCACTTCTCTGGTTGCAAAATTGCCATCGCGAGAGCGTGATTTCTTCCATTGCTTCCACGGACCTTCGGGATTCTACTGTTTACCACATGTCGTTCCACTTCACACGGCTGATGGTTCCCGGAAAGCCGAAATCACGCTAGAATTGTAAGTAATGCTTACGCAAATAAATGGAACTGACGCAGCGGTAAGCGACCGTCCGCGACGCAAGACCTACGGCGTGCGCGTTGGGCACGTCCTGGTGGGCGGCGGCGCGCCAATCGTCGTGCAGTCCATGACCAACACGGATACCGCGGACGTGGCGACAACGCTCAAGCAGACGATGGAGCTTGCGGAAGCCGGATCCGAGATTGTGCGCTGGACGGTGAATGTGCCGGAAGCCGCGGCCGCCGTTCCGGAGATCAAGAAGCGCTTGTTGGACGCCGGATGCGTTGCGCCAATCATCGGAGATTTTCACTACAACGGACACGTGCTGCTCGCGAAGTATCCGGAGTGCGCCAAGGCGCTGGACAAATACCGGATCAATCCGGGCAACGTCGGCGCGGGCCAGCGGCGCGACGAGCAGTTTTCCACGATTTGCAAAATTGCCCGGGATAATGGAAAGCCTGTGCGCATCGGCGTAAATGGCGGCTCGCTTAATCAAGAGCTCGTCATGCTCAAGATGCAGGAGAACACCGACAAGAATTTGGGTAAAGAGTCCGAAGAGATTATCAATGATTGCATGGTGCTCTCGGCGCTTCAGTCGACGGACTTGGCTCTGGAGTGCGGGCTGCGGCAGGATCAAATTATTATTTCGTGCAAGACTTCGCGGCCGCGGGATCTGATTACGGTCTATCGCGATTTGTCGAGCAAGACTCAACAGCCGTTGCATCTCGGCTTGACCGAAGCGGGCATGGGGATGAAAGGCCAGATTTGGTCCGCCGCGTCGCTGGGTGTTTTGCTTTATGAGGGAATCGGCGACACGATTCGAATTTCGCTGACGCCGAAACCAGGCGGCGACCGTCGCGAAGAGGTTTACGCTGCGTGCGAATTGCTTCAAGCGCTCGGTCTGCGTTCGTTCTCTCCTAGCGTGACGGCTTGCCCTGGATGCGGGCGCACGACTAGCACAACTTTCCAGGAGTTGGCCGAACGAGTCCAGGACTACATCCGTGAAAGCATGCCCCTCTGGAAGACGCAATACGAAGGCGTGGAAACCATGACCCTGGCGGTGATGGGCTGCATCGTAAACGGCCCGGGCGAATCGAAGGCCGCAAATATCGGCATCAGCTTGCCGGGGACCGGAGAAGCGCCGCGCTGCCCGATCTATATTGATGGAAAGAAAGATGTGACGCTCGAAGGAACGTATGAAGAACTGGCGGCGGCGTTTCAGACACTCGTCGACAATTACATCGCCAGGAAATATCCTCGCAAGACCACGGAAGCAGTGGCTCCGGCGGTACGCTGAAGGGTTCCATGAAAATTAGCCGGGAAGATGTGGAGAGAGTTGCGGAACTTGCCTATCTGGATTTGAGCGAGGCCGAACTGGAAAGCTATCGCGACCAACTTGACGACATCCTCGAGTACATCGGCAAGCTGGATGAACTGGACACCTCCCGAGTCGAGCCTATGGCGCAAGTCTTGGCCGACGACCAGAGCGCCGACGCGACTTTGCGGGAGGACGTTGTAGTGCCATGCAAGGTGGCCGGAGAAGTCCTCAAGCAAGCACCAGATCCCGAGGCGCCGTACTTTCGGGTGCCGAAAGTGATTGAACGATGAGTAGGACAGACACTCCTGTCTGTCCGCGTTTGTAAGGAACTGAAGAAACTGAAGAACCGTAAAAAAGGACCGGCAAAAATGCCCGTCCACGGGACGCGATGTGAGTGCGAATTGGACGATTGACGGAGTGAAAGCGGCTCTGGCGGCGAAGAAGGTCTCGGCGCGAGAGCTGGCTGCGGATTTTTATGCGCGGATTCGGGAACGCGACTCAGAGCTGAATGCTTTCCTGACGCTTTCCGAAGAGCGCGCCTACGCGCAAGCCGATCGCGTGGATTCCATGATTGCCGCAGGGAAACCGCTTCCTCCGCTGGCGGGCGTGCCCGTGGCCATCAAGGATGTGATCAGCACGCGCGGAGTGCGCACGACGTGCGGATCGAAGATCCTCGAGCATTACGTACCGCCTTACGACGCCACTGCGGTGGAAAGATTAGAAGCGGCCGGAGCAGTAATTCTCGGCAAGACCAATTGCGACGAGTTTGCCATGGGCAGTTCGAACGAAAACTCAGCGTATGGATTTGTGCGAAACCCGGAAGCGATGGACCGAGTGCCCGGAGGTTCCAGCGGAGGGTCGGCAGCGGCTGTGGCGGCGGGGCTGGCGGTGGCCTCGCTCGGAACGGATACGGGCGGATCTATTCGACAGCCGGGCTCGTTCTGCGGAATTCCCGCGATGATGGGAAGCTACGGACGCGTGTCGCGCTACGGGCTAATCGCATTTGCATCTTCCCTGGACCGGATCGGCCCATTTGCAACGAATGTTCGAGATGTTGCTGCCATCTTGAAAGTCATCGCAGGGCGCGACGCGAACGATTCTACCTCGACAACTGCGCCCGTTCCGGATTATCGGGCCGTGATGGAAAAACCCGTCAAAGGAATGCGTATCGGCATCCCGAAGGAATACTTCGGCGAAGGGATGGACGACGAAGTTCGGAAAAAAATTGAAGCCGGAATTGAAGTGTTTAAAAGGCTTGGGTGCCAGCTCCAGGAAATTCGCATGGCTCATACGGACTATGCCATCGCGACCTATTACATTATCGCGACTGCCGAGGCCAGCTCCAACCTGGCACGGTATGACGGAGTGAGGTATGGCCTTCGGGTAGAAGACGATTCGCTCCTCGCTATGTACCGTAAGACGAGAGGCGCGGGATTTGGAGCCGAAGTAAAACGGCGGATCGTGCTCGGGACTTATGTATTGTCAGCGGGCTACTATGATGCGTATTACCTCAAGGGCCAAAAAGTACGCGCGCTGATTGCACAGGATTTTCGAGATGCATTTACGAAGGTCGATGCGATTGTGACGCCCACGTCGCCGGTCCCTGCCTTTAAGCTGGGAGAGCGCACGAACGACCCCCTACAGATGTATCTTGCTGATATATATACGGTTACGGGATCGCTCGCAGGGGTGCCTGGTATCTCGGTCCCTTGTGGAAAGATCTGTGGAAAGCTGCCGGTGGGGTTGCAAATTTTCGGACCTGCCTTCGGCGAGGCCAGTATTCTGCAACTGGCTCACGCCTTCGAGCAAGCCGGCGGCGGAGCAGTTTAACCCCTTAGCAAGTGGAGGTGGAGGTCCCCGTGCCGCCGAAACTCGATTCCCTGATAGCCAGCTTGACCAATACCCAGGCAGGATTGTTCCGGGCGGCCGATGCCGTTCCCGCCAAGGAGTGGAGGACTCGCCCAAGCGAAGGGAGATGGTCCGCGGCGGAATTAGTCGCGCATTTGATGATGGTGGAACGCGCGGTCATCGGGAAGGCCGACCGGGTGGCGCAGAAGCCGCCGAAGCAAGTTCCATTATTCAAGCGGGTCCATCTCCCGATGGCGCTCGTGGAGTCTCGCTTGATTCGGCGCAAATCGCCCGTCCCCATAGACACGGCCATGCTTCAGGGTAAAGAAGTGATGCTCGCTGAGCTGCGGGATGTACGAGAACGGTCACTCGCATTCTTGGAAGAAACTAGAGGCCGCGACTTAGGGCAATACTATTGGCCTCATCCGGCGCTTGGGACTTTGAATGCCTATCAATGGATCCAGTTCCTCGCAGCACACGAAGTTCGCCACACAAAACAGATGCGAGAAATTGGAGCGAGTCTACCGAAAGTCATAGAGAGTTTGCAAAAGTAGGACATTTTTTCCCGCACATTTCCCATTTCCCCTCCTTGGTACCAGCGCCCTGTGATTTAAAGGAAAAAGAGTAACGTCTTTTTACACAGGAGCTTGGAACAAAAGTACTAGCCACTTCGTTTCAGCTTGTGAGAACGGAACTACTATTGCTCTACAAAAGGAGCATCGAGTACGCTAGAAAAAGCATCAAACAGTTTGTAAGAGGACTTTGGCAGGACAGAGTGCAAAAGAGTACAAGGAACAAGGCCATGGTTACCGTAAAATCGAGCCAAAAGATTTTTACCGACACGGAAATCGCCAACTTGACAGGCATTTGTGTCGATCACATTCGCAATTTCGCGAAGAGCCGCCATTTGGGATTCATCGCGCGGGCCGCGGAAGCAGCTGGCAAGCAGGCGGACCAGTGGCTTTTTACGCTGTCCGACTTGATGGTGCTGGTTACTCTGTTCCCTCGATGCACCCACTAGGGTAACCCTCCCAGCTTCGATTTGAGAGAGGCTCTTTCCGGTACGCCGGAAGGAGCCTTTTGCTTTTTGGGGCTGTTGCGGGGCAGTGGGTACCGGGGTATGCTCCCGAGAGGGCAAACCGCGCCAGCCAGCCGGCATCTGATAGCCTAGAAACCGCAATGAATCTGACTCCTACTCTCCTCTTGATCCTTCAGGCGTGCTTGTTGTGCGGGGGAGGAAACACCTGGCAAAGCGCATTGGCGGCTGATTCCCCCACGCGGCAAGAAGCCCAGAGTGCCACGAAGCCCGCTGCCAAACAGGCGCCTACAGCGGAAGGAGTAACAAGGCTTCCTCGTGGCAAAAAGCTGGTGCTCAAGGACGGAACCTACCAGCTTGTCCGTAACTACGAGAACAAGGGCGAGCGAGTGCGCTACTTCAGCGTGGAAAGAGGCGCCTGGGAAGAGATCCCTTCGTCGATGGTGGATTGGGAGGCCACGAAAAAAGCGCAGGTCGACGACGAGAAAACGACCTCGGCACTGCTGGAAAAAGCTCGGATTCAAGAGGCTGCGACGAAGGCCGAAACGCCCGTGGACGTGGACGCGAGTTTGATGGTCGGCCCTGGGGTGTTCCTGCCTGACGGAGAGGGGATGTTTGCGATTGAGGGCAAGTCTGTGAAACGGCTCGAGCAGGCTGGCTCGCAAGCGAAAACTGACAAGAAAACAGTTTTCAAACAGATCCTTTCGCCTATTCCCATCGTCCCAAGCAAACGGAATATTGAAATTCCGGGAGCACGGGCCGCCGTTCGGCTCACGAACGCGGTGCCGGAGTTCTATCTGCGCGAGCCGACTTCCAACCCGGACCAAGATTCGACGGTGCTCAGAAGCAGCCGGCAAGGCGCGGATGGACCGGATGTCGCCCTCGTGCGAGCAAAGGTGAAGGGGAACAAGCGGATGCTGGAGTCCATCCGAAGCCTCTTTGGGCAGGAGTTGTCGCAGGACCGAGTGGAAATTGCGATCCAGCGCTGGGAAGTGGCGCCGGACATATACAGATTTACGCTGAGCGCTCCGCTGCCTCCGGGGGAGTATGCGCTCGCGGAAATCCTACAAGATGGATTGAACTTGTACGTGTGGGACTTTGGCGTGGATGCTGCTCCCACAGCCAAGGCCGCTCCGCACTGATTCCGAACCCCGATTGCGCGAAATAGAGAAAGACGCAGCCCCAAAAAACGAAGGTGGGCCACTCGCCAGTTGAAAGT
>JBGPLB010000037.1:0-29391 GCA_041486245.1 Candidatus Acidiferrum sp. | reverse complement strand
CTGTTGTTAGCAAATCGAGATGTC
This sequence comes from Candidatus Acidiferrum sp., assembly GCA_041486245.1. Classification (GTDB taxonomy): domain Bacteria; phylum Acidobacteriota; class Terriglobia; order Acidiferrales; family UBA7541; genus Acidiferrum. Next base: position 29,367 of record JBGPLB010000037.1, on the reverse strand, counting down.
CGCTTTTGTTAGCAGGTGATGTGTCCGCTTGCATTTGGTTTCTGTTCTCCTCAAAGCGAGACAGTAGGGTGGTTGTTGGGACTGTGGGAAAGTGGAAATCCCGCGTCCTCTGCGGGATTTCCAAGCGGAGAGCAAACCCCGTTTTTCAGGGGTTTGCTCTCCGCGTCTTTTCCACAGTCCGGCCCACCGTGGCGCTCGTCCTCTTCCTGCTTCGCAAAACGCCCCACCTGGTGCGGCCCGTAGTACACGCTCAACGAGCCATCCAGGTGTTCGCTCACCACCACCCGCACACCTGCCAACGTGCCCCGCCAGCTCACTCGCCCGATCTGCAATACGCGGTTCGCGAAGCTCACCGTGTTATCGCCGTTCACCACCCGCTCGTGCTGCAGCGAGAAGATACGCTCCAAATCCTTCCCGCCTGCCGGCACAAACGCACTCTCCTCCTGCGCCGCTGGCACTCCGAATTTCCCGCTCATCTCGCCTATATAGCTCTCCCGCAAAAAACGGTTGGCTTCCTCCTTGCTCGTAATCCCTCGCGCCCGCAACTCCTGCGGCAGCCGTCGCTGCCACGTCCCGAAGTTGCGCTCGCTCCGCCCCCGCGCTTGCGGCGAATACGCCGGGATCATCTCGATGCCCAGATCTCGCAGCGCCCGCCCCACTTGCGTCATCCGTTGCCGGTCCACGCGCTCCCCGCTCTTCGGAGTCAACCAGAAGTGGCTGGCGCGATCGCTGTACAGCGAACAGAAGATCCCTCGCTGCTCCACCACCTCACGCAACGCCGCCATCACTGTGGCCGTCGATTCCTCCTCCACCAACTGCGCGTAATAAATATCGCTGGTGGCGTCATCCAGCACCACGATCAGGTCGTGCCACTGCCCCTCGCCCAGCCACTCATGCCGGCTCCCGTCGATGTGCAACATCATCCCCACCATCGGCCGCCGCTCCCTCTTCCGCCGATGCACCCCGCGCTGCCGCTCCTTGGCCACCAGCCCTGCCCCTTGCAGCGCCAGCTTCACCCAACTGTAGCTGACCAGAATGCCGTGCTCGCTCCACAGCTTTTCGTGAAAATGCCGCACGCTAAAATCAAAATACTTCTCCCGGTACAAAGCGAAGATCCGCTCCGCTACCGTCAGCGGAACGCGCCGCGGCGAGGGCTTGCCTTTCCGCCGGTCGTATAGCCCGTCATAGCCATAGGTCCGGTAGCGGTAGTACAGCCGCCGCAACTGCCGTCCGCTCAAACCCAATATCTTGGCCGCTTCAAACCAACGTATCTGCTTGCTGATCGCCCGCAAAATCACTTCCTGCACCTTCATCGCCCGCTCCATCCCGGCCCGCGTATAAACCATCCCGGCAACCTCCCGGACTGTGGTCTACCCCAAGCCGCTTCTGAAAAGCGGACATTTCACGTGCTAATAAAGCGGACATATCATGTGCTAACGACAGCCCCAAAAAACCCGCTTGACACGAGGAAAGTCCTAAGGTATAGTGGCGATTGGGTAAAAGTGTGATACTTACCCGGGAACGCCAACATTCTTGTTGGCGTTTTTTGCTTTTGGGGCAAGTTTCTCAGTCTAAAACCCGAATCCGCAACGCAGTGCGGAATGGACCGCTGTCTGGTCCAGATTGCTGAATCCTGCAAGCCCTTTGGAATCACATCTTTTCGAGACGCACGGGAAGAATAACAAAACAAACGATTTATAAATCGTTTAGAATCACATCTTTTGCAGACCCCTACCCCTTAAACCCTTTTGTTTCACATTCTTGCAAAAAACAGGGGTGGGGGTAGGTAGGTGCTTTCCGCCATCGCGGAAACTCTCTCGGCGACGGCTACTTTGGGACGGTCGCGGAAGCCAATCCCAGCGCCTGCACTATCGCATCGTGCAACGCAGGACGCACCTCGGCAATCTTGTGATTCTCACGAGTCGGATTCACGCGGTTCGTCAGTAGCACCACAAAGATTTGCCGGTCGGGATCGATCCAAATCGTAGTCCCGGTGAAACCGGTATGCCCAAAGCTGTGCGGCGAAAAATAATGACCGCTCGAGCTGCCTTCGGTTGGCACCACCCAGCCGAGCGTTCGCGTGCCTTTTGCCAGCTCTTGTGGCGCAGTGAATTGCGCAATCGTTGCCCGCTTCAAAATTCTTTGGTGCGAGTAAACGCCGCCGTTCAGCAGCATCTGGCAAAACGCCGCCAAATCTGGCGCCGTGCTAAATACACCTGCATGGCCGGAAACGCCGCCGATGGCAAATGCGTTTTCGTCGTGCACCTCGCCCTGGATCAGCCGCTTCCGGAAAATTGCATCGAATTCCGTCGGCGCAATTTGCGGCCAAATCTTTTTCGGCGGCTTGTACATCGAATCGTTCATCCCGAGCGGAGTGAAAATATATTCTTTCGCGAGTTCGTCGAGCGTTCGCCCCGTCAATCGCTCGATAATCTCCGCCATCAAAATAATGCCGAGATCGGAGTACACCATTTTCGTTCCCGGCTCGGACTCGAGCGGCTCCGCAAAAATCATGCGCAGCGTGTCGGCTTTGCCTTTTGACGTGCGCCAATATTCTTTGAACGGCGGCAGACCCGACGTGTGCGTCATCAGGTGGCGCACTGTCACGCGGTGACGCCACTCGGGCTGCGGCCCGCTGGCCCATTCGGGCAAGTAACGCTCGATCGGAACATCGAGCAAAAGCGGCGACTTGAAATCCCCCTCGACGAGTTTTTCCACCAGTGTCGTTGTGACAATCACCTTGGTCAGCGACGCAACGTCATACATCGTCCGCAATTGCACCTGCGGCGATTTCGCGTCGTAACTCAGTTTTCCGAACGCATGGAGCGCAACTTTCCCCTTATACCCGACCGCCAGCGTCGCTCCTGGAAATGCCTTGTCCGCAATCGCTTTTTCGAGTACGTCAAACGCAGGCTTTAGCTGAGCTTCCGAGGCAACCTCCATCGGCGCGAGCTTCATAGGGTCCGCAGGTACTTCGATCCCAAATCCCGCCTTCATATCCACGCCCGGCACTGTCACCGGCAGATGTCCGCGCACCGGAATTTCTCCGAACAATGCTCGCACAATCGAAATCTGTGCCACGTCGCTGATGCCAAACGCTGCGAGCCAAGTCGCCGCCTGCGGAAAATGTTCGACGAAATAGGGACTTCCGAAACCGACCGTGACCACCGGCTTCCCAGTTCTGTAAATCTGGTCCGCCAGTGCCGCCTGTTCCGCGGGCAAGTCCACATTTCCCTTGCGGTCGCTGACTTTTACGAACAACGCGAGAATCGCAACGTCGTAGGTGTCCGGCGCAGGCAGAGTTAAATTGCCAGCCTTAGCGAACTTCGTATCGGCGCGCAGCGCTGTGAGCGTATCGACGCGCGAGCGCAGCTCACGCTCCAGATCTTCGCCAGGATATGGCTCAGGATCGGAGTACAACGAGACGAGCAGCGCCCGCGTCGGCTTTGTTCCATCGAAGGGCAAGCGATGCGCCCCATCCCTCAGCAGTGTCACTCCCCGGTCCGAAATATCCTGCGCTTCTTTCTGCCATTCCACCTTGCCGAAATTCTTGTTGAGCGCGTTCAAGTCCACCAGGCGCTGTTTATAAAGACCTAGCCGTGCCTTCGCCTCCAAGAGCCGACGCACCGACGCATCCAGCCTCTCGCGTGAAATGTGTCCGGACTTCACCGCGTCCTTCAGGGCCTCGAAGGCCGCATCCGGCACCGGCGGCATGAGTAGAGCATCGGCGCCCGCAGCAAACGCGCGAGCTGCGGCGTCGCCCGGTGCGTAACGCACTGTGATCCCGCCCATGTCCATCGCATCAGTCACGACGAGCCCCTGGTATCCGAGCTCTTTGCGCAGAACTCCCGTCAAGATATTCGAGGAAAGCGTCGCCGGCGTGTTCGGATCAGGTTCCAGCGCGGGGATCGAGAGGTGGCCGGTCATGACGGTGTCCACTCCCGCCGCGATTGCCGCGCGAAAGGGAACCAGCTCCAGGGATTCGATACGTTGGCGGTCAGCTTTAATTACCGGGAGATCCATGTGCGAATCCGTGGAAGTATCGCCGTGTCCAGGAAAATGTTTTGATGTCGCCAGTGCTCCGTTTTCTTGCACGCCGCGGACATACTCCGCCACGTACTGTGCAACTTTCGATGGATCTTCTCCAAACGAACGAATGTTGATGATGGGATTATCCGGATTGTTGTTTACATCCGAGACCGGCGCGTAAACCCACTGAACGCCGACGGCGCGTCCCTCGAGGGCCGTGACCTTTCCCATCGTGTATGCATCTTTCGGATGCCCCGCGGCGGCCAGCGCCATCGCCGTGGGAAAGGAAGTGCCTTCATCCAAACGCATGGCGGTGCCGCGCTCGAAATCGGCGCCGATCAGCAGGGGAAGCTTCGATTTCGCTTGTAACTGGTTCGCGAGCACGGCGGTGGGATAGGCCTGGCTCTTCACGACGCCGAGCGGCGAGCCCTGCGTGACATTGATGAATCCGCCGACGTGCAACTGTTCGACGTCGCGCATCATCTCTGCATAGGCGGGCGCGTCGGTGGGCGTGAAGCTTCCATGATAGGTAGTGAAAATCACCTGGCCAACTTTTTCGTCGAGCGTCATTTTCCTGAGAGTCGACTCGACCCATTGAGCAGCTGCCGGAGACAATTTTGTGGCAGGTTTTGCAGCGGGTGTACTCTGCTTCGCACCGACGGAAGTTTTCTCTGCTGGAGCTTTGCTTTGACTGCGTGTTGTGTGGGCCATGAGAAAAAGGAAAAAACCAAAAGGAATGAACAACAGAACGCCTATCCTGCGTCCTTTCATCAATTGTGGGTCTCCCGGTTGACGCCCGGATCCTGCGCCTGTATATAACACACGCACTTCACGCTCACAACGCAGCCCCGAACGAAGCGTTCCAGAATATCATTGGTGAAGAACAACCGGAGGAAATGCTTTGTCCGAACCTCATCGCGGCCTCGTCAAGAAATTGGGTACTTCCATCTGTCTTGCTCTCGCGTTCTGCGTCTCTGCACAAGCCGCGGTAAAACACAGAGGCCGCCCTGGGCGAGTGCAAACGGGGCTCGACGTTCTTGAAGCGGAAAAATTCGCGCCGCTGCGCGGCAAACACATCGGGCTGATCACGAATCACACAGGTCTAGACGCGCTTGGCCGCACAACCATCGAACGGTTGTTTCATGCGCCTGGCGTTCAGCTTGTGGCGCTTTTCAGCCCGGAGCACGGAATTGCCGGCCGGGCCGACGAGAAATTCTCCTCTTCGAAAGATCCAACCACCGGGCTGCCAACTTACAGCTTGTATGGCGAATCGCTGCGGCCCACGGACGAAATGCTTGCCGGCATCGACACGCTCGTTTTCGATGTGCAGGATGCCGGCGTGCGCTTCTACACGTACACCGTCACGATGGCGTATTGCATGGAAGAAGCCGCGAAGCGCCATATCGCTTTCTATGTGCTGGACCGGCCGAATCTGCTTGGCGGCGAAATCATCGAAGGACCCATGCTCGATGCGGACAAAACAAATTTCGTCGGCTATTATCCGCTGCCGATTCGGTATGGGCTGACCATCGGCGAGCTCGCGCAATTTTTCAACGCGGAGAATCACATCGGGTGCGATCTTCACGTCATTGCCATGAAGAATTGGCACCGCAATTATTTTTTCGAGAGCACCGGGCTTCGCTGGGTTCCTCCCTCGCCGAATTTGCGCACCGTCAAGGGATCGATACTTTATCCGGGCATCGAAGTACTGCAAAGCGCCGGTGTTTCCGTGGGCCGCGGGACGCAAACTCCTTTCGAGGAATTCGGCGCGCCGTGGATGGATGGAGTTGAGGTGGCTGCCCGTTTGAACGAGCGCCACTTGCCGGGCTTACGTTTCATGGATCAGCCGTTCATCCCGGTGTCCGGACTTCACGCTGGACAGCGCTGCGGTGGGGTCAGCATTCGGATTACCGACCACGCCACGGTGCGCTCCGTGCGCACGGGTTTGGAAATCGCCGCCATTTTGCACACGCGCTATGCAAAGCAATTCGATCCCGCAAAATTGGTTACCCTATTCGGAAATTCAGAAACGATTCGGCAGATCGAGGCCGGCGTCGCGCCAGAACAGATTGTGGCGAGTTGGTCGACCGACTTAGAGAAGTACGACCAAACGCGGCGTAAGTATTTTCTCTATAAGTGAAAGCGGATCGCCTGTTGGACCGCGGCTGTGCTGCACCTGTTCCGTCTTTCTTGTGGTAAAGTCGGCGCATGCGAGTTGTCTCCTTACTACCATCGGCCACAGAGATCCTGTTTGCACTCGGGTTGGACAGAGAAATCGTGGGAGTGAGCCACGAGTGTGACTTTCCGGCGCGGGCGCGCGTGAAGCGTGTGGTGATTCACTCGCGGCTGCCTCACGACGCGCCTCCAGCGGAAATCGACCGGCTGGTACGCGAGTATGTTTCGCGCGGCGAAAGTCTCTATTCGGTGGATGCCGATGCGCTGGCGGAGTTGGCGCCGGATCTAATCATCACTCAGGATTTATGCCAGGTTTGCGCGGCATCGCCGGATGATCTTGCTGGGACGCTCGCGCGTTTTTCCAATCTGCCGGAAGTCTTCTCCCTGAATCCGCAGGATCTTGGCGACGTTTGGCGCGACATTTTGTGGGTTGGCGAAGCGACGTGTCGCGGACATGAAGCGGAAGCCCTGCTTGAGCACGTCGGAAGACGACTCGGCGAGCTCGAACGCCAACTAAGCGGTGTTGAGCACCGGCCGCGTGTTGCAATGCTTGAATGGCTCCAGCCGTTTTACGCCGCGGGGCATTGGGTGCCGGAAATGATCGATCTTGCAAGAGGGAGAGATGTGCTTGGCCGGAAACGCACGCCGTCGTTTCGTATTTCCGCCGAGGATGTGATCGACGCCGCGCCAGAAATTCTTCTGATTGCGCAGTGCGGGTACAGCGCGCAGCAGGCACGCGACGAGTACCTGGCAATGTCTTTTCCGGAGGAGTGGAGCGCGATTCCCGCGGTGCGCAATTCCCGCGTGTACGCGCTCAATGCCAGCGGTTATTTTTCGCGACCGGGCCCGCGGCTAGTCAGCGGCATTGAAGCCCTCGCAAAAATCGTGAATCCGGCGATCGTCGTCAGCCCGGAAGCAGAGGGGATAGCACTGCCAATAGCGGCAGAGCGAGTAAGTGATTTTCCGCCGCCCACGCGCGCTGCCTCCGCCTGATCCTAACGCATACGTTAAAGTACGACACACCCATCCAACAGTACTGTTGACATCGCTAACCTCTATATATAAGATTCCTATACTTAGGAAGGATGCTTATGATCGGTCCAGGAATCAAACGAGGCACGGCGGAATTGGCTGTCCTGAGCGTGCTGGAAGACGGGCCGCTTCACGGCTATGAGATGGCTCGCCGCATCGAGCGGCAAACTCGGGGATCGTTGCGATTCACGCTGGCCTCGCTCTACCCGCTGCTTTATCGACTGGAAAAGCGCGGCTGGGTCCGCGGCGCATGGGAAACGAGCAGCACAGGACGGCGCCGACGCTGCTATCGCCTCACATCCGAAGGGAAGAAAAAGGTTTCGCCAATCCGCAAAGAATGGGCGGAACTCTTCCGCGCCTTGAAGCGGCTCACCAAGGTGTCCCATGCGTGATTGGGGGGCGCTCGTCGAACAGCGGCTCGCAGGCCTGACGCTGGAGCCGGAAGAAAGGGCCGAGGTGATCGCAGAAGTAGCGGCGCATCTGGAAGACATTTGCGAGGAGATGCTCAAACAGGGAGTGACGGAAGAAGAAGCGGTGCGGCGAGCTTTGTCGCAAGTCGGGGATTGGCGGGATTTGAAGCGAAAAATTTTTGCAGCAAAAAGGAGAGAACAACCCATGGAGAAACGCATCAGGCAGCTTTGGATTCCCGGGTTCCTCACTTTGATACTTTCGATGCTTTTCTTGGCGACGTTCCGGGAATTTGGTTTCCAGCCACGTATCGTCGGAAGCGGCCCGAGTGCGATTCTTTTGTACATGCCGTGGCTGCTCTCGCTTCCGTTCCTCGGAGCTCTGGGAGCCTACATTTCGTCCCGGGCCGGCGGTTCGCGGGGCAGCGTGGTTTTTGCGAGCGTCTTTCCGTCGCTGGCGCTTACGTTTGCGTTCCTGTTCATGTTTCCGTTCGGCATGACGATCGAACTAATACTAGGAAGGCCCGTCGAATTTAGCGGCGTGGCCACTGTTCTCCTAAAGGATGGGATTGGTTGGATCCTGTTTCCGGGAGCCGCTCTGCTGATCGGCGGCCTGCTCGTGCAGCTTTTGTTTAGTGCGCGGCGATCGTCGTGGGACATGGCGATCGGTTAGCGAGACGAAAGTGATGCCTGATTGGAACGCACATGTCCGCGAACGTCTGGCTGGCAGTTCTTTTGAACCGGAGGAACTGCGTGAGGTGATCGCGGAGCTCGCCGGCCATCTCGAAGAGACTTTCCAGGAGTTACGCCAGCAAGGATTGGCGGAAGAGGCTGCCGTCAGCCGCACTCTGTTGCAGGTGAGCAATTGGCAGGATCTGCGTCGAAGAATTCAAACTGCTCGCAGGACGGAGAACGTCATGACAAATCGAGTCAGACAATATTGGTTGCCCGGGTTCGTGGCGCTATTTCTTTCGGTGATGCTGCTTAGGGCCAATGAGTTCATTGGGATCAAGCCGCTGATAGTGAGTGCACACGGCTCGCAGCTGAGCGCTCCGGTGGCAGTGATTTACGTTCCATGGCTGCTTTTGTTGGTTCCGATTGGGGCCATGGCGGCCTACTTGGCGAGGCGGGCTGGCGGGTCGCAACGCGCGATGTTTCTGTCGACCGTCTTTCCGGTGCTGCCGCATTTGGGTTTTTTCCTGATTGTGTTTCCCGTGGTGATGATCATCGACGATTATGTCGCCCACAACATCATGATCAGCGCCTTGTTTATGAGTTTGGCGGCGTGGGTGCTTCTGCCCGGAGCTGCGCTGCTCGCGGGTGGACTTCCGGTGCAGTTGCTGCGGGCGCGCCGCTCAGCTTCAGGCCACATCGCGAGCGCCTAGCCGTGTGTCTGTCAGCGAACGGGCTAGCGAAGTTGGCAGCCGATGCGAGAACGGTTGTGAGACCAGTAGATGAATTTCGGCTTGCCCTTTACTTCATCCATCGTAACCAAGCCGAAGAAGCGGCTGTCATAGCTGTTGTCTAAATTGTCCCCGATCACAAACAAACTACCTTCTGAGACTTTAATGGTGTTAAAAGCCGGGCCTTCGGCAGCGAGTTTGTTGAACGATTCGTTCTTGCCACAGGGAGTTGGGAGAGTTAAGGGCACGTTGTTCACTAGAATCGTGTTTGCTGGGCCGTGAGATACCGTATCGCCTGGAATACCGATCACACGCTTAGGGAAGATTTTTCCAGTATTGTTGAAATCAAAAACCAGCAACTCTCCGCGTGCCGGAGACCGCATTTTGTAAGCCTCCGGGTCAGCGACCATCCGCTCGCCCTCACACAAGGTTGGGCACATAGAGCCTGAGGATATTTTGTATGCGCGAAAGGATGTCAAAAATCGCTTCTGAAAGTAGTCAGGAGTTGGATAACCTACCAGCAGAAAGATGGCGAGCAGGACTGTAAGTGTTTTTCTCCAATTGCGTGGCGGTTGGTTCGCAGTGTCATTCACCCAAGCCACGTAGCCGGCGTCGAAGACAACGCTGAGCCGCAACAATACAATCGCAAAGATAGTGCAAACCAATCCCGAAAACGTTATGAATAGACGAAGTTCGACGACAAGGGCGTCGATTGCGACTACAACCAGCGCGAGAGCAATGCCACGCCAAATTTTTCCGACATAGAGCTGGCCCACGCCAGGAATAAACAGACTAAGTAGCGCGGCGATCGAGACTCTTAGTGCCCGCGATGGTTTGCGCTTGGGTTTGTCCGATGGCGGAGCATCGGACACGGAACTTGCACCGAGGTTTAGCTCCGTCATGTGGGTTGCTGCCTCTTGTTCCAGTATTGGTAGAAAGGGAGGCCGGCGAGGATTAGTAGAAGGCCGATGGAGGAGCGTCCGGGGCGGTCGAGCCAGATGTTGAAGGTTAGGGCGAGGGCGCCAGCTACGAACAGGCCGGGCACCCAGGGGTAGCCCCAGCAGCGATAAGGACGTGGCATGTTGGGTTCGGTGTAGCGCAGACGAAAGAGCGCGACTACCGCGAGGCCGTAAAAAATCCAGCCTGCAAAAATGAAAAGATTCGTGAGTTCTTCGAAGGTTCCCGTCAGCGCCATCAGACTTGCCAGGACGCATTGAAAAACCAGGGAGTGGGCTGGGGTGCGATATTTTGGATGAACTCCATCGGCGATTTTGAAGAAGATGCCGTCGCGGGCCATGGCATAGCCGGGGCGCGCGCCGCTTAGGACGGAAGAATTCATGGAGCCGAGTGCACTGATGACCATGGCTACGGTGATCCACGCAGCGGCAATCGGGCCTGCGACGTGTTGGACCACGTCCGAGGCGATGTGCGGCGAAGCTGCGACAGCCGCGAAAGGAAGGACCTTCAAGCAGGCGGCGCTGAAGAGAAAATAGATGACCGCGACAAGTGCGACGCCGCCGACCAGCGCGCGAGGAAAATTGCGCTGTGGATTTTCTACTTCCGAGCCGACTAGATTCAAGTCTTCCCAGCCGTCGTAGGCCCAGAGAGCGGCAGCCAGCGCGGCAAGAAATGCGCTTAAGACGCCGCCGTTCAAGGCCGAAGGCCAGATGGGATCGGGAGCATGCGGCGGCCCGGCGGGCGCGAAAAAGGCCACTCCAATCACAATCACGACGGAGGTAATTTTGATGGCAGTGAGAAAAATCTGGACCGCACCGCCGAGGCGCACGCCGAGGTAGTTGATGCCGGTCATGCCCACGATCCAGAGGACTGCAAGAGGCTGCGCCCAAGTGAAGACAAAGTCGTAGGGTTTGATCCAGCCGTTCAAACCGGGGATGGCGATATGGAGAGTGAAGATCGGCGCGGCAACGGCGGGGAGAAGGAAACTCAGGAAGCGCAGCAGGCCGGCGGCGATGGATGAGAGGGAACTGGGGCGCCCTACGATCGAATGCATCCAGCCAAAGAGAAATCCCCACGCGGGGCCAAAGGCACGGCGTAAGTAGGCGTATTCGCCGCCTGCCTCGGGGATGGACGCGCCCAGTTCTGCAAAGGAGAGCGCGCCGAAGAGGGAAAGAATGGCGCCGACGATCCACGCAGCGAAAACTATGGAGACAGTGCGGCCTTCGCGGGCCATCTCGGCTGGCTTGAGGAAAATGCCGGTGCCGATCATGGTGCCGACGACGATGGCGCCGGAAGCCCAGGCACCGAGACCGCGAACGAGTTCTAGACGCTTTTCGGTCATGGTTCTCCGATAAAGATCAAGACTAAATAACGCTGCATCAACCCCGGGCGACGATGTATCTTGCCCCAATGGCATGGCTTTGGCAGAAGGGCACGATATATCGTGCCCCTACAAGTTCGTGCATGAATTTTTCACGCAGGCACGCTTTCTTTTTTTCGCACGCGACTCACAATGCTTCCAACGAAGAACGTGACGGCCGCGCCGATCAAGACGTACCACGTAAACGCTATGGGCGTATAGCGCCAAACGCAGAGAATGGTGGCCAAGCCAAGGAACATGCCTGTTAGTGCGCCTGTCGCGGTGGCTTTGCGGTCGAGCGTGCCGAGGAGAAAAAGACCGAGCAAGCTGCCAAACGGGAGGGAAGCCACGGTCAGGCCGGCTTCGAGAAGCGGGCCCCACTTAATGAAACCGAAGGCCATCAAGATCAGGCCCCAGACGAGCGTCATGCGGCGCGAAAGGCGGAGGAATTGGACGGAGCCGGCGGAGCGCCCGCTGAGCCGCGAAAAATCGAGGACGCTGGAAGCCGCCAGGGAATTGAGGGAGCCGCTGGCGTTGGACATGGCCACCGCGACGATGGAGGCGAGAAGCAAACCGGCGAGGCCCGTGGGCATTTCGCGGACAAGAAATAATGGAAGGATGCGGTCGGTGCGGTCGCCGGGTGCGAGGAGAGGCGAGTGCTGTGCAAAAACGTAGAGCAAAACGCCGATCAAGAGAAAGATGGTGAACTGAACCAGGACGATTACTCCGCTGGTGAGAAGAGCACGGCGGCTGTCTTTTTCGTTTCGTGCGGCCAGAAGCCTTTGGACGATGGTTTGGTCGGTGCCGTGGCTGGCCATGGTGAGAAATGCGCCGCCGATGAGGCCGGACCAAAAAGTGTATTTTGTGGCCAGGTTGAACGAAAAATCGAGGAATTGCAATTTGTGGCCGGCGGCAGCCGCGACTTGTGTGACTTCGGTCCATCCGCCGGGGATGCGGTGAAGCAAGATCCAAAACGTCACGGCGCTTCCCGTCAGATAGAGCAGCAACTGGGCGACGTCAGTCCAAATCACAGCGGTCATGCCGCCTTCAAAGGTGTACAGAATTGTGAGCGCGATGACGATGACTACCGCCAAGTGTTCGGATGTGCCGAGGACGACGCTGACAACGAGAGCGATGGCGGAAACGCGGACGCCTTCGGCGATAGCGCGCGTGATGAGAAAAGTGCTCGCGGCAACCGCGCGCATTTTTTCGCCGAAGCGTTTTTCGATCAAGGCGTAGGCCGTCAGAAATTGACCGTGAAAATAACCCGGAAGAAGAAGCAGCACGATGAGGACACGGCCGATCAGGTAGCCGACGACGAGCTGAATGAAAGTGAGATTTCCGCCGTAGGCGATGGCGGGCGTTCCGATGATCGTGAGCGTGGAGGTTTCCGTTGCGACGATGGAAAGAGCTAGAGCCCACCAGGGCGCGGTTCGGCCGCCCAGGAAATAGTCGAGGCTGACGGATTCGCGGTCAGTTTTTGCGACGTCTTTGTTGCTACGGCGGAAGCGCATGCCCAGCGCGGTTACGCCGAGGAGGTACGCAATGACAATGGCGAGATCGAGAGGATGGATGCGCATTAGCGAGTCGTGACGCTTGGAGAAATTCGCGCCGCAGGTGCGTCAAGTGGTTTCATAACCTCGCCGCATTTGAGTCCGCTACTTCTCGGACGCAATTTTGCCGTTCAAAAAGCGAACCGAGAATAGTGGCAGGGCTCACGCAGGTCAAGAAATCCCTGTGAGGCGAGGAGGCCGGGAATTTCGCTCCATGGGTTACTGTTCGAATTGCCGGCGAACGTTTGCGCACGCCAGTTTCTTCCGAGCATGCATTGGGGGGGATTCTCGCTTATTCTTTGTGCATGCGATTCGTCTTGGGATTGGATGGTGGGGGGACCAAGACCGACTGTGTCCTGATGGACGAGTCCGGGGCAATCCGGGCGCACTCACAATCCGGACCCTCGAATCCGCTGCGAGTCGGATTTGGGGCGGCAATTAGTTCGATTCGTGAAGCGGCGAGAGCAGCGATCAGCCAGGCTAAGCTGCCCGGCGAATCAACAGCCGCCGCAGTTTGCGCAGGTCTTGCGGGAGCGGGGCCTCCCGAGTCCGCAGAAAAGATTTGCGGCCTTCTCGCCGCGGAATTTCCGGAAGCGAAGGTTCGGGTTTGCACCGATCTCGATCTCGCGTTGGCAGCGACGGGCGACGGACCAGTTATTGTTCTGTTAGCGGGGACGGGTTCGTTTGCAGTCGGGCGGAACAGGGCGGGCGAAACGGCGCGCGCGGGTGGATACGGCTCGCAAATCGGGGACGAGGGAAGCGCATACGATATTGGGCGGCGGGCCGTGCTGACAGCTATGCACGAAAACGACCGCACGGGCGCCGACGCGCTCCTCGGTCAGCGGCTGTTGCGTGAGCTTGCTTGCGCAAATTGGTCGGAGGTCAAAGCGCGCGCTCAAGCTGCCTCGGACGAGGTGTTCCCGCGGCTGTTTTCCGTAGTTGCGGCACTGGCGGATTCGTACGAATCTTCGGTCGGACCTTTGGCCAAGTCTTCGGCGGAGGGTATCCTGCGGGCTGCTGCGTTTGATCTGGCAATGCTGGCGGAAAATCTTGCGGAGCGATTGCAATTGCGAGGCGCGCCGTTCCTTGTGGCAAAAACCGGGGGGATGATCGGCCGGTCGAACTATCTGGAGACGCAGCTCGATGAACGGCTGCGCATCGCCTTTCCCGAGGCGCAGATTGGATTGCTTCGTGTTCCTCCGGTGGAGGCGGCGGCGAGGCTCGCACTGCTCCTATTGAACAGTGGCGATACAAAACGTGGGAATGCGATAGATGGGAATGCTCCGGGAGATTGAGATGGGCGGCGCGGACAAGAATCGAGAACGCGCGCTCGCCGCCTCCGGCGATGAGCTGACGGCTTTACTCCACGATCCCGATGCGGAGGTGCTGCTGGCGCTGCTCGACAATCCGTCGCTTGATGAAGCGCAGCTCTGCGTTCTGCTGGAACGAAAAAATCTTCCGGGCGAAATTCTCGAAGAAGTGGCGCGGCGCAAGCCGATGCTGAAGAACTACCGCGTTAAACGCGGGCTGGCGTTTCATCCGCGGACGCCGCGGCTGGTTACGCTGCGACTGCTGCGCGAACTTTACTTGATGGATGTGGTGCAGCTCACACTCTTGCCGGGCATTCCGACGGAGTTGAAGCGGAGTGCCGAGGATCAGTTGATTTCGCGGCTGCCGCAATTGCCGCTGGGACAAAAAATCACGCTGGCACGACGCGGCCCAGCGCGTCTTGCCGGGGCGCTGCTGGCGGAAGGACACGCGCAGATCGTTGGCATCGTGCTGGACAACGCGTATCTGACCGAAGCGCAAGTATTGAGAGTGCTTTCGCGCGAAAAGCTCCCGCCCGGCGCCGTTCGCACCATCGCGCAACATCGCAAGTGGTCTATTACCTATAACGTGCGGCTCGCGCTGGTGCGGCATCCCTCGTCTCCGCTGGCCACAGTACTTGCTTACCTGCCAGAGTTGACGGTCTCCGACCTGCGCGAATTGGCGTCGCCGGGAATCGTTCCAGAGAGCATGCGCAAGTATCTCCAAGCGGAAGTCCAGCGGCGTATACGCGCGCGAGAAAAATCCGCGCGGAGGGAGGATACCGCTGGCCCTTCCGCAGCGTCTAATGAGGATTAAGCAGTGTCCTTAAACCTATGCCATGCCAGGCGCGCTCGGGGTAGGGCCCGAGGCGAGAGCAGCTGGATTGCATGGAACAAAACATCCCGCTCCGGCGTCGTATGGGAGTGTTCGTAGCAGGCGTAAGCTCAAGAAGATCGAGCGGCGAGATCGCCCCGGCGCCGCGCCTTGGGGTCCTTGGCAGGGGGGTTCACCAGGTACATGGGCAGTGGGGACCATTCGTCCCGGCGTTCCGAACGCCGCTGGGCGCCGCGCTATTCGTTTCGGGCCAACCTCGAGATCGAGTGGGGGTCCGCGATCCTACGCGCCAGCACGCGCGACATCAGTTCCAACGGGATGTTCATCGAATCGGCGGATCCATTGTGGATCGGCGCTGGATTTACGGCGCATCTGGTGCTGGACCGCCCGGTAAAAGTCAATTGTTCCGTGAAACGCATCGAACCGGGACTTGGGATGGGTGTTTCCATGACGGTTTCCGAATCGCAATACGAACAGCACTATCAGGATCTGCTTGCTTCTCTCTCCACCACAGGTACGTAAGCTCGACTTATACTATTCTTGCTGATTCGCGAGAATGTTCGCAAACCATGCGCCCAATGAAATTGTATTTGGCCTTGCCCTTGGGAAGGGCGTTTGAACTGGTATGACCAGATGCCTTGATTGCGGCTCGCCACGCACCGCGGACCAATGTCCCTCTTGCGGTTTGACTTCCATTGCCGCGGAATTGCTATTCCGGCGGAGGCTAGTGGCGCGAACCGCCGTCTTTCTCGTTGGCTCGCTTGCTTTTCCTTACGTCAGCCAGATTTATCCGCCTCTAGATCTGGACTTAATGCTGGTGTTCTTTGGACTTCTGTTTTTCTTGGCGCTGACGATTGCGGTCATTCTGGAAAGGCGCGCGCGGCAGCACCAGGATCTGGAGATTCTGAAGCGGATTTATGCTGGATTCATACCGTTGCCGTGGATTTTGGCCGCGACGCTGTTTGTAAACGGCAGACTCGATTCGCAAAAACACCTGGCTTATTATCCGACGTCCGTTGTGAGCAAATTCAACATGAAGGGTATTGTGCGGGGGAGCCGGCGATTGCTGGTGCGTTCATGGCGGCCTGGACAGCACGTGGAACGGCTGGCTGTGGATGCGGATGATTTCGACCGGTTTCAGGATGGAGACACGGTGGTCGTGGCGGCGGAGCCAGGGGCGCTGGGTATTCCGTGGTATTACGGGGTGTATCGGAGGTGAGCAGCAGCGCCGAAAAGCGCAGGCTGAAGCCTGTGCCACTGACTTAGTATGCGGTTTTGCCGTCGGGCTTTAGAGGCAATTGAATCTCGAGGAAGTGGCCGGTTTTGCCGAAGCGAAACCGGATGCGCTGAACAAGGCCCACATCTCGCGCCTTCCACTCGGAGGTTTCGATCGGATCATTAGGCAGGTCGGACATGGACCATTCGACTTTATCGCCTTGCGGCTTCACGGTTTGTGGATCGACCTCGTAGACTTCTTGTTCCTTGATATCCAGTAGCAGGAAGCGCTTCCAAAGTTTTACGAGGAGGATGCCTCGTTTTTCGGTGTGGTATATGTTCCACGATTTCGGCGCCTCGTCATTGAAGCGCACAATCGCGAATTGCACAGACTTCCAAACAGCTTTCTTCTCCGGAGGTGCTCCCTGCGGAAGCGTCGAGAAGAGAATCAGAGCCGAAACAATGGCTACTTGCATTCGTGGAATCAATTCGCAACTTCGCTGAAAGACTTGTCGAGGAGGCGGATGGCTTCGTCGACGTCGGGTTTGGTGGTGTTGAGCATGGGAGCGAGGCGAAGGACGTTGCCCATGAGGCCGCCTTTGCCGATGAGAAGACCGTTATCGCGCGCGCGTTCCATCACTTGCGTGGTGGCGGCAGGGGCGGGCTCTTTTGTCTTGCGGTCTTTCACCAGTTCGAGAGCTTGCATGAGGCCCATGCCGCGGACGTCGCCGATGAGCGGATATTTCTGTTGAAGCTCTTCGAGCTTGGCACGGAAGTAGGCGCCGACGGTGTGGGCGTTTTCGCGGAGGTCCTCTTCTTCGATGAGTTCGATGGTGGCGCGGGCGGCGGCGCATGTTACGGGGTTGCCGCCAAAGGTGGCGATGTTCAGCCCCTGAAAGCCGGCGGCGATTTCCGGTGTGGTGACGGTCAAGCCGACAGGGACGCCGTTGGCCATTCCTTTTGCGCTCGTCAGGATGTCTGGGGTGACTTCCCATTGTTCGATGCCGAACCATTTTTTGCCGGTGCGGCCCCAGCCGGTTTGGACTTCGTCGGAGATAAAGAGGCCGCCGTACTTTTTCACGATGTTGAAAACGATTTTGAAATATTCCTTGGGAGGGGTGATGAAGCCGCCGACCCCTTGGATCGGCTCGGCGATGAAGGCGGCGATGTTGCCGCTGGTGCCGGTTTGAATGAGATTTTCGACGTCACCGGCGCAGGCGACTTCGCATTCGGGATACTTGAGGTGCAGCGGGCAGCGGTAGCAGTAGGGGTTGATGGCATGGGCAATGCCAACGCTGATGACGGCGGCTTTGCGATACGGGGCGTGCGCCGTTACGGATTTCATGAGTGAGGAGCCGCCGGAATAGGCGTGGCGGAGGGCGACAATGTCATAGCTGCCGGTGGCCATGCGCGCGATGAGGATTGCGGCTTCGTCGGCTTCGCTGCCGGAGCTGGTGAAAAAGCTTGATTGAAGATTCCCGGGAGTGATTTGCGCGATTTTTTCAGCGAGCGCTACGATTTGCTCGGTCGGATAGAGCGTCGACATGTGCTGCAGCTTGTTGACCTGCGCGTTGATCTTGCTGGTGATTTTGGGGTTGCAGTGGCCCACGGAGACGGTCAGGATGCCGCCAAAAAAATCGAGGTACTTGCGTCCTTCGACGTCCCAGACGTGCTGCATTTCGGCATGGTCGGCGACGAGTGGATTCTGGTAGTAGTTTGTCACCGACGGCCAGATATATTTCTTGTGCTTGGCGATGGCTTCTTCGCTGCGCGACCTGGTTGATGGCACTGGCTTGGCGGGCGTGGTCATTTGGTGCTTCCTCGGGCGTAGGTTTGGTGAAGTTCGAGTGTACGACGCGGTGAAACGTGCGGCAAGCGCACTGCTGCGTACTTGCTTTCTAGAGTCCGGCCGGGACCTCGGATTGCAAACCTCGACCTAACTCCACGGCGCTGTGGTGCATCAAAGGCGGTGAGTTTCAGACGTTTGTAAAAAACATGCACGGAGAGCGAGGAGATGAACGATGGCGAAGATGAAAGCAGCGGTTGTGACGAAGGCTGGCGGGGACTTTGAGATTCAGGAGCGGGAGATACCGAAGCCGGGTTTTGGCGAGGTGCGGATTAAGGTGCAGGCCTGCGGGATATGTTTCAGCGACCATATGGCAAAAGACGGGCTCTGGCCTGGAATCGTGTATCCGCGGATTCCGGGGCACGAAGTTGCAGGCGTGGTGGATGAAGTGGGCGAGGGAGTATCGGAATGGAAGAAAGGTGATCGTGTGGGGACGGGTTGGCATGGAGGGCACGACTTCGTGTGCGACTCGTGCCGCCGAGGAGACTTTGTAACTTGCAAGAACGAAGCGATCACCGGTTTCACGCGAGATGGTGGATATCAGGAATACATGCTGGCAAGGCACGAAGCGGTGGCGCGGATGCCCGAGGATCTGGACGCTGCAGAGGCAGGACCGCTGCTGTGCGCGGGTGTGACTACGTTCAATTCGCTGCGGCATAGCGGAGCGACAGTCGGCGACTTGGTGGGCGTGCAGGGAATAGGCGGTTTAGGGCATCTGGGAATTCAGTTTGCCGCAAAAGCTGGATATCGCGTCGCGGCCATCGGGCGGGGCCCAGAGAATGCGGCATTGGCGAAGAAACTGGGAGCGTCTGCTTACATCGATACGAATGCAGCGAACCCCGCGGACGAGCTGCAGAGGATGGGCGGCGCCAAGGTCATCCTTGCGACGGCGCCAAACGCGAAGGCGATCGCGGCGTTGATAGGCGGGCTCGGTGTGGGTGGGAAATTGCTAATTGTAGGCGCACCGTTTGAGCCGATGGAAGTGTCGGTGCTTTCGCTGCTTACGGCCAGGCGGGATATCCAGGGATGGCCTGGCGGATCGGCGATGGATTCGGAGGATACGCTGCGATTTTCGTCGCAGACGGGTGTGAAGGCGATGATTGAGAAGTACCCACTAGAGAAAGCGAATGAGGCGTACGCGCGAATGATGAGCGGGAAGGCACAGTTTCGCGTGGTGCTGACTATGTAGGAGGAAATGCAGGCGGGAAAACCGAACCAAGTTGCGTGAGGTCCGGATTTCACATTAAATCCGGCAAGCTTGTAAGGAGTGGGTCATGAAAATACACATCCGAAAAGAGAGACCTGCCGCTTGGGCCGAACGTAGAAGTCAGACAAAGCACGCGTGGTTCCTGCCGTTTGTGGCTCTCGAGTGGCTATGGGAATGGGTTGCCTACGCGCTCAGCAACTGGACGTTTCTTGAAGTGCTGGACTATCTGGAGACGTTCAGCGTACTGTTCGCCGTGATTTTTTATTTTTCGGAATCGGGCGACCGCGTGAAACAAAGACACTATCAGGCGTGGCAGGTGGTGAACACTTCGCAGGGAAAAGGCGGGAGCGGCGGCAGGATCGAAGCGCTGCAGGAACTGAATGCGGACGGAGTTGCGCTGGTCGGCGTGGATGTTTCCGGCGCATTTCTGCAGGGAATCCGGCTCGAGAGAGCGAAACTGCTGCGCGCGAACTTTTCCTCGGCGGATGGACGGGAGGGAAAGTTTTCGTCGGCAGACTTCACGTTCGCGGACTTGCGCTCGGCCAACTTTCGCCAGAGCAATTTTGAGCAGGTTTCATTTCAGGGAGCAAATCTGGGCGACAGCGACCTGACCGGAGCGGACCTGACCGGGGCAGACCTTGCGGATTCCAGTCTTGCGGACGCGGATTTAACAAATGCCGACCTGCGTGACGTGCGATGGGAGCACGTCGCAAGCGTGAAGAACGCGAATATCTTTGGAGTGAGGAATGCACCGCAGGGTTTTGTGGGATGGGCCCTGAAGCACGGAGCGCAGCAACAGGCCGCGGAAGCACGAGAGACGGGCCAAGCGCAATAAAGATGATGATCCCGCAATGATCATTCGGCCGGCAACGACAAGCGATAGCGACGCGATCTGGAAGATCCTCGAACCGGTGATTCGGGCAGGTGATACGTACACATTGCCGGTGGATATGACTTGTGAGGACGCTCTCGGGTATTGGAACTCACCTGGACACGAGGTATTTGTCGCGGAGGAGAACGGAGAAATTCTGGGGACATACTACTTGCGGGCGAACCAGAAGGGCGGAGGAGCGCACGTTGCGAATTGCGGGTACATGACGGCGCCGTGGGCAAGCGGACGAGGCGTTGCGCGGGCGATGTGCCAGCACTCCCTGGAGCGTGCGAAGGAGCGAGGCTTCCGCGCGATGCAATTTAATTTCGTGGTGAGCAGCAACGAGCGAGCGGTGCGGTTGTGGCAGAGCATGGGTTTTGAAACTGTTGGCCGGCTTCCGGAAGCATTCCAGCATCCGACGCTCGGCGCCGTCGAAGCGCTGGTGATGTATCGGCATTTATAGGCCCGGGCGGAAAGGCGGCTTGGAAGCGCGGCGCGCGCCGGCTCGGGTACGACGGAGAGCCGTCCATGCGTATAATGGCGCGCTATGGCTTCTAAGCCTTCCCTAATTGGACGCACAGTTGGGATGCTCGCGCGAGTATTTCCCCGGTGCGGCATGATCGCGCAGGCAATCGCCTTCAACATGTTTTTGGCGTTTTTCCCGGCACTGCTCATCATGGTGGGGTTCGCGACCAGCCGCATAGGGGGACGAACGAGTCTGCTGGATTTAATCACCGATCTGACTGCAATTCTGCCGCCCGGTAGCCAAAGCATAGTTTCCGAGTTCTTAGTGAAGCGGGGACCGGAAGCGTGGAAATTGGCGCTCGTGGGATGGACCGGAACGCTGCTGGCGGGTTCGCAAGTGATGCGGTTGTTGATGGAGGGCATTCATCGGATTTACGGAGACAAGGAGCTACCGGGATTCCTGCACCGGCAACTTCGGGGGTTGGCACTGCTGCTGGTGACGATTGCACCGCTGCTGGCAGCGGCGATACTCGGTGTGCTGGGACGGCCGCTACGGCGGTGGATGTCGCAAGAACTGGGCCCGCACCAGCCCCTGCAAGGTTGGTGGACATTTTTCTTTACCGCGGCAGCGATTGTGTTAGCGATGCTGGCGCTGACGGTGATCTATCGAGTCGCCCGGCCGGGGGAGGAGAGTCTGCGAAACGTTTTGCCAGGTGCAATGGTGGCGACGTCGCTGTGGTGGCTGGTGAACGTGCTGTTCGGGTTTTATGTGCGGCGCGTTCCGTATAGCGTGGTGTATGGTGGACTTGCGGCGGTCATTGGGTTGATGCTGTGGATGCAGCTCTCGGCGGTGATTGTTTTCATAGGGGCGGCATGGAATGCGGAGTTGGCAGAAAATCGCCGGGGACGCGCACCCGTGGTCGCTTAGCAAGATGTTTGAAGCGTCGGGTTGAGCAAAATGTCTGAACAATTGGTCCGGGTGGAATGCCATTCAGGCTACAAGGCGGAAGAGCGCCCGGTGCGCATCGTTTTCGAATCGCAGACCTTGGAGATTACGGAAGTAGAAGACCGCTGGTGCTCGCCCGGAGCGACCTATTTCCGGGTGCTGACCGTGAGCGGCGACCGCTACGTTCTGCGGCGCGATGACGCGCAGGAGGCTTGGAGCCTGACCGCATTCCGCGCGGCTGGCAAACGCGTTGACACAAAAATTAACCAGGGAGTATAGTCATCTCGCGAAGTTGGTGCCTGGGTTCCCCCGTGGTGCCGGCTACCCCAATAGCCGGCGGTGCCTGCGGATGCGGATCAGAGAAGGAAAGGGATGTCCTACCTACCGCAGTTCCCGTTTGCGCGCCGGTCGGTGTGTCTTTTTTTGCTTTTCCTGATGGCGTGTGTAAGCGCACCCATCATGGCGCAAGCGCCGACCCCGCCCGATCCTGCCGCCAAGAGCCCCGACACGCAGACGGCCGCACAGCCAGCGAAGCCACAAGAGCCGACTTCCAATGAAAACGCTGAGCTATCGAGCCGCGACACAGCTCCGACATTTAGAGTTCGCGTAAACCTTGTGCTGGTAAGAGTCGTGGTGCGTGATGAGCAGGGCCACGTAGTACCGAACTTGCGGAAGGAAGATTTTCAGCTTTTTGACAATCGCAAGCCGCAAACGATTTCTACATTCAGCGTGGATACACCGGCGTCGCACGTGATTGCGGCAACGACCAGCGCAGAACCGGGCGCAGCTCCTGCCCCAGCCGAAGCCGCGGCGGTCGCATCGCTGCCCCAGCGATTTGTCTCGGTACTTTTCGATGACCAACATCTGGGGATGTCGGACGCCTTGTTTGTCCGGAATGCCGCAACTCGTTTTTTTGGGGCGCTGGCGCCTTCGGATCGAGTCGGCATCTATACGACTTCGGGGCAGTTCACGCAGGAGTTTACCGACGATCATGAGCTGCTGAACAAAGCGCTGCTGAGCATACAGCCGCATTCGGCCACGGGCGGATTCCACGATTGCCCGGAAATCAGCTACTACCAGGCGGACCTGATTTATAACAAGAACGATACGCAGGCGCTGGCGCTGGCGACGGAAGATGCGGTGCAATGCGCATTCCAGGGCGACGAAACGCAGAAGGCCGCAGCGCAAGGCATGGCGCTGTCAACGGCCGGGACCGTGCTCGGCCGCGAAGACTCATCCACAGAATATGCTTACCGGCACATGGAAGAGGTCATGCGTCGACTTGCGACGATGCCAGGACAGCGGATCCTGGTGTTCGTCTCACCCGGATTTATACTTTCGAGTTTGCAGTTGGAAACCAGCGACCTGGTGGACCGTGCCACAAAGGCGAATATCGTAATCAACACGATCGATGCGCGCGGATTGTTCACGACGGATGTCGGGGGAGATATAGCCGATCCTCCGAGAGATTCGTTTCGAACGGCGGGATATAAGGCCTCGTATCGGATCGCATCTCAACTGGCGCAAAATGAAGTGCTCGCGCAGTTTGCCGACGGAACTGGCGGGACCTTTTTCCACAACCGCAACGACGTGGATGAAGGCTTGCGCGAGGCAGGAGCGGCGCCGGCAATAAGTTATCTTCTGGGCTTCTCGCCGCAAAACCTGAAGCTCGACGGAAGCCTGCACACGTTGAAAGTGTCGTTCGTGCACAAGAGCAACTACAAAATACAGGCGCGGCACGGGTACTTCGCGCCGCGGCACAAGGCGGACCCGGCGGAGGAGGCAAAACAGGAGATTCAGGAAGCGCTTTTCTCGCAGGATGAGATTCGCGATCTGCCGGTGGATTTGCACACGCAGTTTTTCAAGACCGACAGCTACCAGGCGCGGCTGGCGGTGCTCACGCACGTCGATATCAAGGGCGTGCACTTCCGGAAGGCTGATGGGCGCACACGGGACGACCTGACGGTGGCGACAGCGATTTTCGATGAGAATGGGAATTACGTCACAGGCGGCGAAAAGATCGTGCAGATGAAGCTTTTAGACCCAACGTACGATCGGCTTCTGCGGTCTGGACTCAATCTGAAGACAAGCTTCGACGTAAAGCCCGGGAGTTATTTGGTAAGGCAGGTTGTGCGTGACTCTGAGGGGTCGCAATTGGCTGCGCGGAACGGGGCGGTAGTCATACCGAATTGATGGGGGAGTACATGAACACTAAATGGAATCGCGGGCGGAAAACTTTGGGCTGGATAGCTGGAGTCACGGCGGCCGCATCGTGTCTATTTTGGGCGCAACTCGCGGGGCAGACGCCGCCGACACAGGACGCGAGTCAGCAGGCGGGACCCGCGATCAAAGCGGAGTCGCGCCTCGTGCTGGTGGATGCAGTCGTCACGGACAAGAAGGGGAACTATGTCCATGACCTGACGCAGAACGATTTTAAGGTGTATGAAGACAACAAAGAACAGTCTGTGGCGAGCTTTTCCTTTGGCGCGGACACTGCGATTCAGGCAAAGGGAGAAAAGCGGTATCTGATCCTGTTTTTTGACAACTCGACGATGGCGGCGCCCGACCAGATTCAAGCCAGAGCAGCCGCGAAGAAGTTTATCGATGCCAATGCGGCACCAGACAAGTTGATGGCGGTTGTGGACTTCGGCGGGACTCTGCGCATCGTGCAGAATTTCACGGCGAACGCTGATCTGCTGCGCGCCGCGGTGGGCGGAGTGAAGAATTCCTCCGTGGATCCCAACGCGCAGGCCTCAGTGGAGGTGGCCTCGGCAGGGCTGTCGCCGTCGTCGGGCGCAACGGGTTTCTCTTCACCATTTTCCTCGATGAGCAACGCCGAGGCAGATTTTGGGGCGAGGAGCATGCTGCTGTCGGTGCGCAGTTTGGCCAAGAATCTAAGGGGAGTTCCCGGACGCAAGATGGTGGTGTTATTTTCGGCCGGTTTCCCATTGACGAGCGAGAGCGAGTCCGAGCTAACAGCCACGATTGACGCCTGCAATAAGGCGAACGTGGCGATCTACGCGCTTGATGTGCGCGGCCTCGTGACGGGGCTCCCGAAAGGGAGTTCGAAACTACAAATGCCAGACAGTGGGGGACGAGAGGTTGCAGGGAGGCACGCGGCGCGAACTGCTTTCGGAGAAGGGCGCGTGGTCCTGGCTTCTTTTCCTAGTGCATTGCTGGAGCCGCAACGTCCTGGTGGTGGTGGCGGAGGCGGTGGTCGTCCCGGAGGCGGAGGAGGAACAGGAGGCACAGGAGGAGGCACAGGAGGCACAGGAGGAGGCACAGGAGGAGGAACAGGCGGAACGGGTGGTGCCGGTGGCAGAGGCGGCACCGGCGGGACGGGCGGCGGCACTGGTGGAACAGGAGGCACAGGTGGGACAGGCGGAACCGGCGGCCGAGGAGGCACGGGAGGGACAGGCGGTACCGGAGGCAAGGGCGGAACCGGTGGAACTGGCGGAGGAACCACCGGGCGAGGTGGGGGCGGCGTACCCAACCCGAATATGAACAATCCAAATTCGATTTATACGCAGCCGAGAACCATCGTTCCCCAATTTCCTCTCTCGGCATCCACAAATCAACAGATTCTCGCGGCCCTCGCGGAAGGAACCGGTGGATTCACAATCTTCAACACCAACGATTTGCTGTCGGGGCTTGAGAAGATCGGGCGGGAGCAGAACGAATTTTACATCCTGGGTTACGTGCCGGAGAAGTCGGCTGAAGGAAGCTGCCATACGCTGAAGGTGAAGATGAACGGTGGTGGAATGCATGTGAGGTCGCGCAGCGGCTATTGCAACACCAAGTCCACGAACGTATTGGAAGGGACGCCGGTGGAGAAACAACTTGAAGCTCGAGCAACGGGTAATCAGGCTGGAACGATGCAGGGCTCGTTCGAAGTACCGTACTTCTACACGGCGCCCAACGTGGCGCGGGTCAACCTGGCGATGGAGATTCCTTCGAACACCGTGCAATTCAGCAAAGAGAAGGGAAAATATCACGCCAATCTGAATGTGCTGGGGATAGCGTACAAGCCGGACGGCTCCATTGGGGCGAAGTTTAGCGATACGGTCAATCTGGAATTGGAAAAAGACGAAATGAAGGAGTTTACGAAAAAACCGTACTCATACGGAAACCAGTTCGACGCAGGAGCGGGGACCTATAAGCTGACGGTAGTGGTGAGCTCCGGGGATTCTGCCTTCGGAAAATACGAATCGCAACTGCAAATCGATTCTTATGATGGAAAGGAATTCAGTTTGGGAGGAGTGGTGCTTTCGAACTCGATGCAGCGGCTGACGGACATTCCGACGAACCTCGATTCAGCTCTCCTTGAGGATCGCACGCCCCTGGTAGTGAAAGGGATGGAAATCAGTCCGTCGGCCAGCAACCGGTTCAAGAAAACGGACAGCGTGGCTGCCTATACGGAAGTTTACGAGCCCCTTCTTACTTCCGCTAATCCCCCGGAGGTCCAAGGCGGTTATGCAATTCTTGAGCGAAGCACCGGTAAGATCGTCTTCAAGTCCGGTGCGGTTCGCCTCGCAGAGTTCATTCAAAAGGGCAGTCCGATGGTGCCAGTGGGTTTGAAAGTCGAAGTGAAGGACCTGCCTCCTGGGAGTTATCAGCTTGTGATGATGGCGGTCGACGGAGCCGGCCACCACGCCAAAAACCGCGTGGTTGATTTCGACATCACTAATTGACGGGGCGAGCTGCAAGGTTGCCAGAGACACGGGCAGACCGCTAGGCTGCAGGTTGGCGGGATGCGCTGCTGGATTCCGCGAATAGACTGCGCAAGACGAACCAGCAGTTCGCCGGACGCTCCGAGAGACGCCGCATAAAATAGGGGCACCAATCGGTGCCAAACGGAACATAAACCTGCAGAGTGTTTCCCGCGGCGTGCACTTGCTCCTGGAGATCGCGACGAATTCCGTAGATCATTTGAAATTCATAGCGGCTTTTGTCCAACTTTATCCGGGCCGCCTCGGCTTGCGCGTGCCCGACCATAACCGGGTCGTGGGAAGCGATGGCGGGTAGGTAATTTCCCAGGGCAGCGCCTTCCAGAAGATAGGTGGTCAGCTTCTTGAAATTTTCATCGACTTCGCTCTTTTTCTGGAAGGCAATTTTTTTTGGTTCGCGGTAGGCGCCTTTCACGAGGCGAATTTTTGGTTTGACCGGCGCAAGCCTTTGGAGATCCTTTTCCGTGCGGTAGAGGTAGGCCTGCACGGCCAGCCCGCAGTTGCCAAGTTCCCGTTGTACGCTTTCGAAGATGTCCAGGGTGACGTCTGTGTAGACGCTGCCCTCCATGTCCATTTCGATGGATCGGCCAAGCGCTGCGGCCCGAACGGCAATTTCGCGAGCCAAGGAGCGGCAGAGCTCCTTATCGATGTCCAGGCCGAGCTGAGTCAGCTTAATGGAAATGTTGCCTGACAGATTCTTGGCGTGTAACTCTTCGACCATGTGGATGTAACCGGCGCAGACTTCACGGGCCGCGGCTTCGCTGGTTACGTTTTCGCCGAGACGGTTCAGGCTGACACTGCGGCCCTGCGAGCAAAGATCCTTACTTGCCGTGAGTGCCTCCTCGAGGGATTCACCGGCAACGAAACGCTTGGCGAAACCGTACTTCATGCCACGCCGAGCGATGGGGTCGGTGACGCTACGCTTGGTGGACAGCCAAAAGATGAAATTTCGGACAAGCACTTAGGCCTCACAGTTTGTGGGTGAAGCAGACCGAGAATACGGGCAGAGATGGTGGGCGTCAATACCAACCGCGGCGCTCAGAACTGGACGTAGGTCCAGGCGGTTGAGTCAGTTATGAGCCGGAGCCGGCCGGTACGATGGGGCAAAGTAAAGATTCGACACTGGCCCCTGCTGCGCGCAACTTCGGGGCGTGTGCAGGGTTATTCTAGGAAGCGCGAAGTGTTTGCGGACGATTCCACACGACAGGAGTGTGTCATGAGCGTGCACCATGGCCCCGGCCGGCAAACGGCGACTATCTTGACGACCCCCAAGTCCTTCCTCGCAGCGATGCTTTCTTTGGCGTGCGTGTTTTCAGTGGGCATCGATGTGCAATCGCTTGCGGCGATGCCCGCCGCGTCGAAAGACAAGAAAACAAAGCATGATTCCGCTTTAAAAAATCTGCCAATCAGGGAGTTGAGTGCGGATGAGGCGATATTCCACGCGCTGAATCGCTTGGCATACGGTCTGCGGCCTGGGGACGTCGAGCACGTGCGTCAGATGGGGCTAGCGAAATGGATCGACCAGCAGCTGAATCCGAATTCCATCGATGACAAAGCGCTGGAAGCGCGGCTGGAGAATTATCCGACGCTGAAGATGTCCTCCGCGAGGTTAATTGAAGCGTATCCGCGACCGAAGCAGGTGGAAAAGCAGGCTGCGAAGCGCGCGCAGGCGCAACTGGAGCAGGACCAGCAGCGGCGATCGGGAGAGGGCGCGACAGCCGCAGCGAAAGACACGGAAGCGACTCCAGCCGCCACGGAAAGTCCAGCAGCCGATATGAAGGAGAATCCTTCAGCTGGGCAGGCTGATGCCGCAGACGAGAATTCGCCCTCACCGATGAAGGAAGATGCGGGGCAAGAAAATCCCGGAGCAAAGCGCTCAGGGAGACGGCAATTGCCGGGCGGAGACGATCCGAACAATTTTGCGCGGGCGCTTGGGGAAAACAGCAAACGACCGCAACGCGTCGTGGCGGAATTGGCGATGGCGAAGGTGACGCGCGCAATTTACAGCGAGCGGCAACTTCAACAAGTGATGGATGATTTCTGGTTCAATCATTTTAATGTGTTTGCGGGGAAGGGCGAAGATCGCTGGTATTTGACCTCTTATGAGCGCGAGGTGATCCAGCCGCACGCGCTTGGGAAGTTCAAAGATGTGCTGACGGCGTCGGCGAAGAGTCCCGCGATGCTCTTCTATCTGGATAATTTTTTGAGCGCCGATCCGCGCGCTGCTCAGCGGCTGGCGGCAGAGCGCGCCATGCGGCAACAGGGGCGATACGGGCGTTTCGGACGGCCGTTCCCGCCGCGTCCTCCACAAGGACAGCAGAAAAAGCAAAACGAACGCGGGCTGAATGAAAATTACGGACGCGAGCTGATGGAACTGCATACGCTCGGGGTTGATGGAGGTTACACGCAGAAGGATGTGACGGAGGTGGCGCGATGCTTCACCGGCTGGACCATCGAGAGGCCGCGGCAGAATCCGGAATTCAAGTTTGACGAGCGATTGCATGATCCTGATCCGAAGTTCGTGCTGGGAAAGAAAATTCATGCCGGCGGGATGAAGGACGGGGAGGAAGTGATCGACCTGTTAGTCCGTAACCCGAACACGGCGAAGTTCATTTCTACAAAGCTGGCGCGGCGGTTTGTCTCGGATAATCCCCCGCCGGAGCTGGTCGCAAGAATGGCGCACACGTTCCAGGAGAGTGACGGCGACATCAAGGCTGTGATGCGCACGATGATTTATTCCCCGGAGTTTTGGTCGCGTGAGGCGTATCGCGCAAAAATCAAGACCCCGTTTGAGCTGGTTGTTTCCACGGCGCGCGCGTTGGGTACTGACGTGGACATGCCTCTCCCGCTGGTTGGCTGGGTGGGGCGCATCGGCGAGCCTCTCTATCAATGTCAGCCGCCGACGGGTTACGCGGACAAGGCGGATACTTGGGTAAATACGGGGGCACTGCTCAACCGGCTGAATTTTTCACTGGCGCTAGCGGGGAACAGGATGCGCGGGTCGCGCACGGATGTCGGCTCGCTGCTGGGAG
>JBGPLB010000036.1:0-29835 GCA_041486245.1 Candidatus Acidiferrum sp. | reverse complement strand
CGACGAGCGCGCAAGTAGCTCGGCTATCGGGCGCTCGCGTAGAATGAGGAAGGGGAGATCAAAACAACGAATGCGACTGAAATTGCCGAACGGGACATTTGGCGCGTATTTGTTTGACTGCGACGGCACGATTGCCGATTCGATGCCGCTTCACTACGTTGCATGGACGCGGGCGCTTGGAGAATGGAATTGTATATTTGAAGAGGAACTTTTCTACGCTTGGGGCGGCAGGCCCACAGCGGAGATCATATCCACGCTGAATACAAGACATGGACTGAGCATGCCGGTGGAGACGGTGGCACGTCGAAAAGAGGAGCTTTATTTCGAGCTGCTGCCGGAGCTCAAGGCGGTGCCCGAAGTTTTGGAACACATCGAAGCCCAGCACGGCCGGATACCCTTTGCCGTCGTTTCGGGTAGCGCGAGGGACTCGGTGACGGCGTCGCTTGCGTCGCTGAAGCTGCTCGACAGGTTTAAGACCTTGGTGTGCGCAGGAGAATACAAGAAGAGCAAACCCGACCCCGAAGCCTTTTTGCTTGCGGCCTTGAAATTGGGAGTAGCGCCGATGGAGTGTCTGGTGTTTGAAGATACGGCGATGGGCATTCAGGCGGCGACGGCGGCGGGGATGGCCTCGGTGAAAGTTCCTCCGCCATGGGAGAGACGCGGATCCTAAGGAATCGGCGGGTCGCCGGGCCGTTTGCCAGTTCATCCGAAAATCGGAAGGTGGCCTGCCGCGGGTGCGTAAGGCGTCTTGAGTGCGGGGCTGCGCCATGCTATTTTCAAGTACTGCCCCGGAGTGGCGGAACTGGCAGACGCGCCGGACTCAAAATCCGGTGGCCGCAAGGCCGTGTGGGTTCGACCCCCTCCTCCGGGACCATTTTTGTGACACTCGTCGTCGTAAGGGACTGAAAAGTTAGCTCCGCCTGGGTTTTTCCCTAGAAAATAGCTGGCGAAATTGGACTGGCTAAGTGGCAGTTTGCGAGATGCTGGTAGTATTCTAACGCGTCGATTCGCGAAGCTTCGGGTGGCCTCGCCAAGGGAATACTTTTGAAAATCTATCCAGCATTATTCATGGGCCTGCTAGCAGGTGTAGCAAGCGCGCCGGCTCGCGGGCAGGACACGAAACTTTCTTCGGCAACGGTGCAAATCCAGGAGCGAATTCAGAAAAGCGGGGCGGAGGTGGGCGTGGCGTTTCGCACGCTGGATGGAAAAACGGAATGGTATTTCCGCGCCGATGAACCGTTTCACGCGGCCAGCACGATGAAGATTCCCGTGCTTATAGAGCTGTTTCACCAGGTGCGCGAGGGCAAGCTGAAGCTGAACGATCCGCTGCCCGTCAAAAATGAATTTCACAGTCTGGTGGACGGTTCCGTCTACACGCTTGACGCCGCGGATGACTCGGAAGCGGAGCTGTACAAAGCCGTCGGGCAGACGCGCACGCATCGGCAGCTTTGCGAATTGATGATCACGGTCAGCAGCAATCTTGCAACGAATCTGCTGATCGAAAGGCTCGGCGTGGACAACATCCGCGCGACGGTTCATTCGCTTCACGCAGACGGAATGAATGTCCTGCGCGGTGTGGAAGACAACAAAGCCTATGAAAAGGGTCTGAACAACACCACGACGGCACGCGGGCTCCAGCAACTTCTCGAGGCAATCGCGCATGGGGAAGCCGTCGATGAAGATGGTTCCCGGCAGATGATCGAAATCCTCGAGCGCCAAAAATTCAATGAAGGCATCCCCGCCGGGCTACCGCCAGGTACTCGCGTGGCGCACAAGACCGGGGAGATCACCAAGATTCATCACGACGCCGCGATCGTTTTCGCGCCTAGGCCTTTTGTGCTGGTCATTCTCGTGCGCGGAATCGCTGACATCAAGGTCAGCGCGGCGCTGATGGCCGACATTACTCGCCAGCTATACCAAGCCACGCAATAGTAAGGCAATATTGCGCAACCCCGTGCGGCGCCTCTTCATCCAAAGTAATAGGTTAAGATGTTGGGCTAAGTATGTGGAGGGAGCTGGCGCGGCGAGCGGTCGCTCAGTGAGCGCCGGCAGGGAGAGACGACGATGAAAAGTCGAGGACAAATGATTGCGGCAGTTGTTCTTGGGCTACTTTTTGCCAGCGCCGCTGCGGCGGACACTTTGGAACTGAGGGACGGGCGCGTCCTGCACGGACGCTACCTGGGCGGCACGCAGGCGGTGCTGCGCTTCGAGATTCGCGGTGAGGTACAAACATTTAATGTGTCGGAAGCCGTCGCGCTGACCTTTACTGGCAGCGGAAGCTCGGTGAGCGCGCCTGCCCCTACTCCGGCTCGGCCTCGGCCTTCAGAATCCGCCCCAAGACCAAGTGAGCAAGCTCCCGTTACATCCCAGGAAGCTCCGCCTCCCGCCGCGAGAGCCACTTCCCTGGCGCCTCAGGCGGAGGATCCGGCCGCTCAGTATGGGGAAGTCACCATTCCGGCGGGTCAGTCGCTGCTGGTGCGCATGATTGATGGCGTGGATTCCTCGAGAAACCACGTTGGAGATGTATTCCACGCCAGCCTGGAAACGGACCTCTACGCTAACAATATGCTGGTGGCGCGCAAGGGCACGGACATTTACGGCCGGCTGGCGGACGCGCAACAAGCAGGTCACCTCGCTGGGAGCGCAGAACTGCAACTGGAGCTCATCCGAATCGTCATCGAGGGCCGCGACTACCCGCTGGTCAGCAGCGACTATAGTTTGAAGGGGAAAGGCCGCGGTGCCGACACCGCGAAGAAGGTGGGAGGCGGAGCCGTCGTCGGGGCCATTATCGGCGCCATTGCCGGAGGCGGACAGGGCGCAGCGATTGGAGCGGGGGTGGGATCCGCGGCAGGCGCCGGCGTCCAGGTGTTGACGAAGGGACAGCAGGTGAAGGTGCCCAGCGAAACTTTGCTGGAGTTCCGGCTGCAACAGCCGGCCGTGGTTACGCCCACGCAGGGCTGAGGGCTGGAATCAGCCCTGGTAAGCGCGAGCGGGGAAGGGTGAGCTGACGACCAGGACGGTTTTCCCGGGTTAAGAGCGGGCATTGTCAAATTGGAAGCATCGGCCGCAAATTTCCCCTTGCTTCTCCTACTGTTAGTTACTAAGATACCCCCTCCACTGGGAGAGCCACTGTGCCAAAAGAAAAGCCACGCGTAAACATCGGAGAAGTCATCAAGTCCTATCGCAGCCAGAGGGGGCTGTCGCAGGGCGACATCGAGCGCCGCACCGGACTTTTGCGGTGCTACCTCTCTCGCGTTGAAAACGGGCACACTGTGCCGTCGCTGGAAACTCTCGCCAAAATCGCGGAAGCCATGGATATCTCGCTCGCGGACTTTTTCCCGGGCACGGAGACGCCGCGCGACCGCGAAACGCAAAAGATGCTGGGCGAGCTTTCGCAGGACGAAATCCGCTTCCTCGCCGAGATCAAGCGGTTCAGCACAACGCTTTCCGATGGAGACAAGCGGCTGGTGCTGGCGATGATCCGCAAGATGGCGACGTTAATTCCGCCCGCCGCGACGAAGAAGCTTGTCATTCGCCGTCCCACGGCGTAATCAGGCAGAGGCTCGCAACAAGTTTGAGCGATGTGATTTGGGTACAGGGTCAGATTCCGATAAGCACGTTTACCAGGCACTTGAAAAGAAGAAAGCAGCTTTGTCCTGATCTGAACGCATCACAGAATTCGCATTTGGAAATTACCAGTGGATTTCTGATTATGGCGCGCGCATTTGGATTCATCTGCAGGGCCTCCCTGGCGAGCATGTGCCTCCTGTCCACACTTTCCGGTCAAACCGCGAAGCATCCAAGCGAGTCTGCTAGCGGTCTCCTTGAGCAGTTCGAGAGCACGACGGTATTCTGGGAACAATTTCTCGTGGCCAAGAAGATTGTCGCCCTCCATGACAAAAGTGTGCTTCCACACCTCGAACCCTGGCTTCGCTGCGAGGACATGCGCCGGAGAGGCAACGCGGCGTTCATTTTCGCACGCCTCGGCGATGATCGCGGGTTTCAGGTTATCAAAGCTATTCTGGAGGACCGTTCGACCATACGCGCAGTGTTCGAGATCGACAGCGCGGGCCACCCGAGTCCACGGCAACAAATTCGTGCGGACCGTTATTACGCCGCGCACCTTTTCGGCGATCTGAGGGACATGCGAGCAGTTCCCATTCTGATTCCCCTGTTGAAGGATGAAGAGGTCAAGTTGGTTGTTGCTTGGTCGTTGGAAGAAATCGGTGATACCTCAGCCATCTCTGCCTTGATTGAGACGCTGGGTGATAATAGTGTGGAAATGCGCGCCGCAGCCCTCCGCTCTCTTGAGAAATTACAAGCCAAGGAAGCAGCGCGGTAAACTCCGTTTCACTCGATGAAGTTGGCTAAGCAGGCATCTTCGTCCCAACGAAGGACTTTTGCGATTACCACGTTATACGTTCAGGTGGCGAATGCAAAAATACTCTTGTGTTGCCGGACGCCACAACCTAGAATTGCCAGCCGCCGGAGCGAAATATGTGCGTACAACTAAACGCTTTGAAACGCGAGGCGGTCCACGTGTTCCGCAAGGTGAAGAAAATTCGCCGTTCGAAAGACGTATCCTTTTACGAAGACGCGGAATTGAACGGTGAGAAACACAAGAGCATCAACGCCGTGATAAAGCACCTGCTCGTTGGACATGAAGGGAAACCCTGTCCCTCTGGGGACAGACCCATTGTGAGGCCCGACGAGCTTCACCTGTAGGCTGCGAATAGGCCATCGTTCCGACTTAAACTAATGGCAAATGGCTGTCCTCAAGGCCCATCGGAGCACGTGCCACTGTTCCGATAACGCTAGGAGCTCAACCGGTCGACGCAACACCATCTAATCATTTGGGCCGGCAATAGTTCTTCTAGAGAACCGATCTGTCGGGCTGTGCTAAATCTTAACCCAGCCTGGGTAGTGTTCCGTTTGAAGCAACGCTCGCGAACGATTTTAGATGGTAAGACGCCTGCAAGTGGACCTGGAGCTTAGTATTCCGCCGACCCATTGAGCCCGCTCGGTTTACCGGACATCTGGAATCGCCGGACCGGCACTTCTCCGGTTAGCGCGTTTAGAAGGACTTAGGCCGGATACGACGCTGATACTGTCTTGTTTACCGTGCGCGTCGTAGACTGAACCATTCCAATTCCGCCCACGACCACGGCTTGACGGGACTTACTCAGGAACATAGACTACGCCAGGCCTAGGGGTAGGCCTCCGCAGTTCGAATGTCACTCCCAGGTAGTTAATGAGAAGGCGCCACACTTTCTCGTGCTGGCTTGTCGCTTTAATTCTTGGGCTGCTGGTCCTTGGTTCTTACGCGCAAATGAGCGCAAAGAATAAAGTTAGCAGCCAGGCTGATTTATCGGGCTTCACATATCCCGTAAAAGGTTCGGCTTCGGTGCGGTGCGAAGTTATATGGATTGGCAAAGCACGGTCAAAGCGGCCAACCGACGAAGTGGCGTGACGGTTACCTGAACAAGTTTCCTCGGACAGTCTGCGGAGAGGCTGAGAAACTGAAGAAAGGCGCATAACATGAAGAGACAAAAGGGCTTTAGTTTAATCGAATTGTTAATCGTTGTGGGCGTCATCCTCATCATCTCGGCCATCGCCGTCCCGAACTTGATACGTTCGAAAATCGCCGCGAACGAATCATCCGCCGTGGGTTCGGTCCGCAACATTAATACGGCAGAAGTGACGTATCAGTCGAGTTGGGGCAGCGGTTTCGCGGCCGGTTTGGCGAATCTGGGCGGAGCCTCCCCATGCACCGTCGCGACCGCGGCCGCAGCTTGCATAATCGACCCACTCTTGAGCACCGCCCCATTCACGAAGAGCGGCTATGTGTTCAATACTGCCGGAACTATCCCAATAGGCGGCGTCAACAACGGTTTCGAAGTGAATGCCACTCCAGCGACGGTACAGACGACCGGTGTACGAGCCTTCTGTGCGGACCAGACTGGGTTGATCCAGTTTGTCACGCCAGGTGCTGCCGCAATCGGAGTAGGTGCGGGAGCTTGCGCCGCAGTTCCGAACGTTCCCGGAACTTCGGGTCCTTTCTAAAGAGGAAGAAAAGAAGCTATCTGGCGCAAGGGCGGACACCGCATGGAGCGAGAGCACCTTAACAGAGCCTGTTGAATCGTCCTGAAGCTCGATGTCCATGCGAGTGAAGTTGTTCCTACCGTCGCGTGGATGAATCTCAGACTCTGTAGGGCAGCGTCACGAAAGTCCAGCATGTTGGACCTTTCGGCGATGGCATTTGGACTTATCATGGAAGTTGCGAAACCGGACAAATGGTTTTGGGCCGATTCCACATATCCGGTTAGCGCGTTTTTCAGGACTTAGCCTAGCTGCCAGCGGCGAGCCACCGATTCACGAACTCCAGCATCTCAACTGGAATTGTCTCCTGGTGAAAATTCCGGCCTTCGAACCGACCACAAACCGCAATTTTTTTGGAGACACCATCGACGCTCTCATCTTCGAATCTGATGATAATGGTATCTTGGCCGCCCGACTTGTGCCGAACAAGATCTCCGACTCTAAAATCGATGTTCATTGAAATGTTTCTCGATATCTGAATCCAGAGAGTTCCGTTTGGACTGCTTTGAGTTTTGACAGAAGGCCAATGCCCTGCCAGAGGCTACTATCGCTCTCGTCAAGTTGTGAAATGCGGGGGGAATCCTCAGCGGCTTCGCGTCTCTTGATTTGGGCTTCCGCTGACACTTCGAGTATTCGTTCTATCGCACCATCCGGACTCATGGCTGCTCTCCTGGCCTGGCGGAACAGCAGACTGGCTCGGTTCGGAAGATTTGGCGCGGGCTACGGGGTCCAGTTCGGTGATTTCCTTTCGGAATCAGGAGACTTGGGGGAAATGGAGATGTCCGACCAAGTAGCCCGCAAGGAGTAGACGTGCATATCTCATGCCAACCAGGAAGCAAATGCTCTAGGCTTCAAAGCAGAGCTATCTCCGGGATACGACGGTACATACGGTCGAACCCGATAGGTGATCACCTGCGATCTCTAGGGTCTGTATTTCCAGCAAGGGCAGGAGTCTGCCAAAGTTGTGCAAATCTTTTTCGTGTCCGCTACCGTCAACTCCTGATAAATCGCATAGCCGGAAACTGAGCCACTGTCTTGAGTTGCGGGCGGCTGAGGAAGCATTTCCAGCGTAAGGTTCCAAGTCTTCAGTTGTTTTGGCCGCGGATGAGGCGGATCGCGTCGGGAATGGCCGCGCTCGCGCGCCCGATTGAGGGAATTCCCTTGCCATCGCCGTCTTCGGAGTCGGCGGAGCTTTCGCCGGGCGCCAGGAAAAGATTGCTCTCGACCTCGTGCTGCTTGGTGTAGAGATCGTAGTAGCGGCCGCCAGCGGCGTAGAGCGACGCATGCGTGCCCCGTTCGATGATTCGACCGCCTTCCACGACCAGGATCTGCTCGGCACGCCGAATGGTGGAGAGTCGATGGGCGATCACAAAGGTTGTACGTCCGCGCATC
The DNA here is from genome assembly GCA_041486245.1 of Candidatus Acidiferrum sp. Lineage (GTDB taxonomy): Bacteria > Acidobacteriota > Terriglobia > Acidiferrales > UBA7541 > Acidiferrum. The sequence goes on along the minus strand of JBGPLB010000036.1, from coordinate 22,344 downwards.
AGGTAACGCAGCCCTTCCTGGATGAGCGCTTCGGATTCGGAATCGAGGCTGGAAGTGGCTTCATCGAGAATCAAGATGCGCGGATCAGCAAGAATCGCGCGCGCGATGGATACGCGCTGCTTCTGCCCGCCGGAAAGTTTGACGCCGCGCTCGCCGACCAGCGTGTCGTATTTTTTCTCGAAGGATTCGGCGAACTCGTCAACGCGCGCGATATGACACGCGGCAAGAATCTCCTCTTCGCCGGCTTCGGGGCGGGCGAACGCCACGTTTTCGCGGATCGTTCCGTCAAACAGAAACGTTTCTTGGAGGACGACGCCAAGCTGTGTGCGGTAGGAGTTCAACTTCACCGTGGCGACGTCGATTCCGTCAACCAGAACGCGCCCGCTGGAGGGCACATAAAACGCCGCAATCAAGCCGATCATCGTTGATTTGCCCGCTCCAGAGGGGCCGACCAAAGCAGTCACCGTCCCGGGCTGCGATTCAAAACTCACTTCGTGCAAAACTTCCTTCCCGGATTCATAGGAAAAGCTCACGTTTTCCATGACGATCTGGCCGGTGATGCGGTCCATGGTTAGCGTGCGCCGGGGATCCTCGTCCTCTTTCTTCTCATTCAGGATTTCGCGGGTTCGTTCGAGGCCGGTGATGGCCTCGGTAATTTGCGTGCCGATGGCGACGATCTGGAACACGGGAGCGATCAGGAAACCAAGGAAAAGGTTGAAGGCAAACCAATCTCCCAGGGTCATGCTGCCGCCCAAAATTTTGTGGCCGCCAAGCTCAAGCATGAGCGCGCTGACAACTCCGAGAAGGGTGGCCCCGGAAAGGCTCATCAAGGAAGTCGCGGTGAGAGTTTTCAAAACATTGTCCAGCAGTCGCTGCACGCCAGTGGCAAAAATTCCTTCTTCGCGGTCCTCCGCATGATAACCCTTCACAACGCGCACGCCGCCGAGCGATTCGGTAAGGCGGCCAGTGACCTCGGCCGTGATTTTCGGACGCGCTCTAAAAATCGGGCGAATCGTTGAAAACGCTTTGCTGATCCCAAACCCAAATACCAGGAGAATTGAGAAAGCCACTGCAGTCAGCAAGACGCTGGCGTGAATCAGATACACCAGCGCGAAAACCGCGGTCATCAATCCGCCGACAAATTCGACCAGGCCCGTGCCCACCAGATTGCGGACGCCTTCGACATCGCTCATGATGCGTGAAACGAGCACGCCCGTTTTATTCGAGTCGTAAAAGGAGATCGGCAATCGGCCGATGTGCGCCTGCACTTTCCGGCGCAGTTCGGTGATCATTTTTTGCGCGGACTTGGAGAGGAGCTGAGTAAGTGTGAATGAGGTGAGCCCCTGGATAATCGTTGCAGCTAGAACTCCCAGGACGATGGGCGTCAAAAGATAGACTTGGTGTTTGATCGCGACGTTATCCACAAAATATTTTGTGGAAGCAGGCAGCACGAGACCGCAAACGCGGTTGATGGCCATCAGCACGAAGCCCAGGGCAAGCAAACCGCGGCGCGGTTTGATCAGCGCCCAGACGTCCGGCAGCGACTTCCACGCGTTCTTTTTCTTTTCTGACTTCGCGGGAGTGGCTGATTTCGTTTCGGATGCCATAATTTGAAGAGCGGATTGACTGACTTTCTTGGATGCCCGTGCAAGTAGGAAGAGTACATTTCATTCGAGGTTTGAACAAGGACGGCACATGCCTAATACGGAGAAAGTGAGTTTCCAGGGGACATTGATTGTAACCGGAGCGGGCCGGGGGATTGGCGCGGCGGTAGCGAAGCTGGCCGGGTCGCGCGGTTATTGCGTGGCCGTGAACTACGCGAAAAATGCGCAGTCCGCCGGGGACGTGGCACGGCACATTGTTTCATCGGGCGGACGGGCCATCCCCATGCAGGCCGATGTTTCGCGCGAGCAAGAAATCTTGAGACTATTTGAAAGCGCCGAACGCGAATTGGGGCCCCTGGCAGGCCTTGTGAACAACGCCGGCATCACTGGAGGCTTTGCGCGCGTCGAGGAGGTTACGAGCGCGGCGCTCGCTGAGGTGTTTGCTGTGAATGTGATCGGGGCGATGCTTTGCGGACGAGAGGCGGTGCGGCGCATGTCGACGCGGAATGGCGGAAGGGGCGGGGCCATCGTGAATATCTCTTCCCGCGCAGCGCAGATTGGCGGCGCGGGTGAATGGGTGCATTATGCGGCATCCAAAGGCGCGCTCGACACTTTTACGGTTGGCCTCGCTCGGGAAGTCGCGGCAGAAGGGATTCGCGTCAATGCCGTCGCTCCCGGCCACGTCCTCACGGAACTACACGCCGGCAGCGGCGACCCGGAGCGCATGACACGTTTGGCTCCGACGATTCCCATGGGACGCGCCGGAACGGCGGAAGAAATCGCGGAAGCGGTTCTGTGGCTGCTCTCACCGGCGGCCTCGTATACGACGGGCGCCATTCTGGCAGTAAGTGGAGGGAGATAGCGGTGGCAGCTGGCAGTAGACGATAGAACTAATGGCGTTCAATCAGCGGCTGCTCCGCCGCGCGGAACCTGCGCAGTGGCGGGACGGTCGAGGTTGAGGACGCTGGCGATGAAATCGCTCACGGTGATTCCGAGCTGGCCCCACAACCGGCGTTTGAGGCTGCTGTAATCCTGCGTGCCGCTGAAGAGGTCGCTCATCAATTGGCGAAACACCGCGCTGCGGTTCATGAATTGGACCATGCGGGTGGTGACGGCGGTGCCGAGGAACGACCCCCGATAGAACCGGCGCACGATTCGCGCAGCGAATTCCAGTTCGGAAGAGAATGCAGCCTTGACCCACGCGGTGTATTTTTCCGGGCAGCCTTCCGCGAGCGAGCGGCCCAGCAATTCGCCGGAGCGCATGGCGTAGAAAAGTCCTTCGCCGGTAAGCGGATCGACCCACGCGGCGGCGTCGCCGACCAGCGCCCAGTTCTTTCCCAAGACGGAGCGATCGGAAAGAGTGTGCTCTCTCGGCGAGGGCAGTACGTGGCTGTAAAACTTTGCATCTTCCGTCGGGATGCCGTGCTTTTCGACGAATGCGTTCAGATGCGTTTTGAGCTCCGCACTGGTATGCGCCGCCATGCTACCGCAAATTCCGACGGAAAGATGATCGCAGCGCGGGAAGGACCAAATGTAACCTTCGAAGTGCGGCAGGAATTTTACAGTGATGGAGTCAGCAGTCTGCGGTACGAAGTAACCCTGAGTCATTTCCAGTTCGTCGCGCTGCAGGGCTCGCGTTTCGGGCAGAATCTGGTTGCGCGCACCGGCCGCCAGCACGAGAAAATCAGCGCTGCGCCACTCACCGTCCACGGAGTAGCGCGGCTTTGGCGTACTGGTATCCACGGAAAGCACATGTGCTTGTTCTACGTGGCAGCCCGCCTCTCTAGCGCGATCAAGCAGCATGCCGTTGAGCACTCTGCGCGAATAAATCACGATGGGGTGGGTCATTTCGAGGTTGGCACGTTGATCGTTGCTGCTGATGAGCTTTACCGAATGCACAAGCTTTTTGGGATAAGGATTATCCAGAAGAAAAGGGAAGCACTGAACCGCTTTATGAGTCAGACCACCGCCGCAGGGTTTTTCCCAGGCGAGGCGCTCATCAAAAATGTGGACTTGGTGTCCCGCGCGCGCAAGCTGCTCACCGCACATCGCGCCGGAAGGTCCGCCGCCGACAATCGCAATCTCAGCCATGATCCTATCTCGCTGCTGGTATCGAACTCCGTCGCTTAACGCGAAACGGACAGGCGGCGGGCTGGTTTGGCAACTGAATTTCAGCCGACGGTCCCCGTCAAGTGGTGGGAAAAACCACCAGGCAAAACCCGGCGAGAAGTATAGCACCGAAAAGGGCGGCCGCCGCCGCAGAGGCGGTTACTTCCCGGACAACTTTCATGCCCCAAATCTGGAACAAACAAAAGAGCGCAAAGTAGGGCGCAAGGAGAACGAGCAGGATTTCTCCGCTCCGGAGGAGCAAGATGCCAGCCACGATGGCGCCCCATGCCAGTACACGAAGCAGCAGTGCATTGAGCAAACGTCGCGTTCCCATGCCGGGCGATGCTGGGCCGAGCAACAGCTCTTCCGCGGCGTGATAGGGAAGCACGGCGAGGAGGAATGGAGCGAAGCGCTCCCATCGCGCCGCCGTCAGCCAGGCCTCGCTGAACGTCAAGTCAATCCAAGACGTGATGAGGACGTGCAAAAGCAACGCCGCGAAAGCAGCGCCGAGCAGCGTGAGGTACACGGGCCTGGTTGCCTGGGTGTTGTTGCGACTGCCGCCAAGAAAAGTCCGCAACGAGTTCCAGCGCAACGCGAGCAGAGCTGTTCCAAAAACCAGCAGAAAACTTGCGAAGTAGTCGCCTTCAAATAGCCGCAGCACGCGGAGCGGATTCCAATACGAGAGTAGTCCCACGGCGCCGAGGCCGACAATTCCATACTCGAGGAACGCTCGCACTTGCGGGACGGCAGCAACATTTTCGGAAGGTTGCGGCTCCTGTTTCCTGAGCTGCAAGGCTTCGCGAAGGAAAGGTCCCGCCAGGATGATTATCCCCACGAATCCTAAGAAGAATCCCAGCACTCCTCGATGGGACGGCAAAGCGGGCTGGTTATGCAATCGCAGAACCTGAGCAGCCCACTTTTGTTCGACTGACATCGCCATTCCATCGAACAAAATGCTCACATGCGTCGAGCGCGGAATCACAGCGTACTGGCTCGTTCCATCACCCGGAATGGGCACCAAGTCCTTGGCCGCGCCGCGGATTCTTTCCGCCTCCCAAGCAGCGCTCATCACCAGCGAGTGAGCCGGGGGCGAGACGAAACCGTGAAATGGGATCGCCTCCGGAGGGAGCCCGGCTATCGGGCGCATGGGAGCGGGAGAGATCGCAACCACGCCTGCAACCGGTACATGGGAAGCGACGCGCAACGCAACGGCTCCGCCAAGCGAATGTCCCACCAAGATCGTTTGTTCCGGATCGAGCAGACCGCGCGCGATCAACTCGCGAACAAGGTTTTCGCTGCACTGTTCCGAACGCTCGTACGAGAAGGGTCCGGCAGACCGTCCATGCCCCGGCAGATCCGGCACGAAAACGCGCAGTCCCTGAGAAGCATAGCCAGCGGTGGTGTACGACATAATCCGCTTGTTCGCGGAAAGTCCATGAAAAAGGACAACGTAACCCTGCGGCAGGTCTCCAGCGGCCGAACTGCCGGATGGTTCCACAACGTCGGTCACCAGGCGGCATCCACCGGCATCGATGCGAAAGGTACGGGAATGGTAGGGAACTGAGAGCGCCAGCAAGAGGCCTGCGCCGCAAAGCCCCGCACCAGCAACCGCGCGAATCATTTTATTGTTTTTCATAGAAGGCGACCGGCGCAGAGGCCTTGCGCCTCCCGTGCGTGATAAACTAGCGTTTCACCAAGCGCCAAGGCTGTTATCGCGCGGACCTTCATGGAGTTCCTTTGAACCCGGAGATTTTGACACTCGACGAAGCGATTCTGCGGTTTGGCCGGGAGAAACGCAACGGCCGCCGGATCGTCTTCACCAACGGCTGCTTCGATTTGCTGCATCCCGGGCATATCGGCAGCCTCGAGCAGGCGCGCTCTCTTGGCGACGCGCTGATCGTCGGCCTCAATAGCGACGCCAGCGTTCGTCAATTGAAGGGCGCCGGGCGGCCAGTCTTGCCGGAACGCGAGCGTGCGGAAATTCTCGCCGCGCTGGAATGCGTGGACGCAGTCGTCATTTTCGATGAGCTCACTCCGCGCGAGATTATCGCGCGTCTGCTTCCAGATGTGCTGGTAAAAGGGGCTGACTGGCCCGGTGATCAAATTGTCGGCCGGGAAGAAGTGGAAGCCGCAGGCGGGCGCGTCGTCTCTATTCCGGTTGTGCCAGGCTACTCCACGACGGAGATTCTTCGAAAGATCCGCGAAGGCCTTCCTGCCTCTCGCGTGGAAGCCTGACGTTCCCGCATGATTCTTCCTGCCGTTCGCGAACGATTGGATGCCGTGCTCCGCCACCCAGCGGTGGAAGGCGCGCTTGGCGCTTTGCGCGATGGCGCTCAGCACATCTCGCTCTCGGGCTTGCACGGCGTTGCCAAGGCCCTGATCGCCGCGTACCTGACGCATGAACTCCGCCGGCCCGCCTTTTTCATCACGGATTCCAACCGCCGCGCGGAAGCTCTCGCGGAGACGGTCCGATTTTTTTCGAATATTTTCCCCGTCGCCAGCGGAGGAGTCGCCACGCTCCCGGCTTTCGACACATTGCCCTGGGAATCGCAAAGCCCGCACCCGGACATCCTTGAACGACGGGCCGCCACTCTTTTTCGCCTGACGGACGGCCAAGTCTCCCTGGTCATCGCTCCCGTGCAAGCCGCCCTGTGGCGTTTTCAAGATGCCACAGTGTATCTGTCGCTTGCGCGCACGCTCACAAAAGACGCGGAAGTCCCTTTGCAAGAATTCATCGCGCACCTGGCGGGGGTCGGCTATACGCGCACGGAAATGGTGGAGCTTCCGGGGCAATTCGCGATGCGCGGCGGCATTGTCGACGTGTTTTCGGCGGAAGCACCGCGTCCCGTGAGAATCGAGCTCTTGGGCGATACCGTTGAATCGGTGCGCGAATTCGATCCACGCACGCAGCGCTCCATCGCGCCAGTGAACCGCACGACTCTTCTGCCGCTGACGGAATGGAATGTTGCGGCGCCAGTGGGCGCATCGCGGTCGGCAGCGCTATCCGCGGCGGCGGCCTGGGAACCAACGTCTTTCTTCGGACCTTCCGAGCAGAGTGGGCAGAGTTCGCTCTTCGAATTGGCGGAAAGCTCACTCAAACCCATCGTCTTCCTGGACGAACCGCAAAACCTGCGCGATGCCGCGGAAAGGCATCTCACGCATGCCACGGAGATCTACGAGCGCCATGGCAGCGCGAGCGCTCCTTCTTCTTCGCATTTCTTTCTGGACGAAGCAGAGTTCGCCGCCTCGCTGGAAAAAACTTCGCAAGCTCATCTCGAGCAACTCGCCGTCAACATCGGCTCTGCTCCGCAATTCGAGCTTTCTTCGCGACCCAGCGCGCGCTTCCATGGCGATGTCGTGGCGTGCATGGGCGACGTGAAATCGCAACTCGCTTCCGGCGGGAAGGTGTTCCTCACAGCGGCAAGCACCGGCGAACTCGAGCGCCTTGCCGATGTCTCCCGCGAATATGAAGTGCCTTACGTGCTCGGCGAATCGGAAAACGCCGCGGCGGGGTTCACAGCCGAAGGCGCGCTCGAAACCGCCGGCCTGCTCCTGATGCGCTCACCGTTTGCCGAAGGCGTCACGTTTCCCGAAGCCAAGCTCACGATTTTTGGCCATGCCGATCTGTTCGACGTCACTCCCACGGTCGAACGCCCCAGCCACAAAATCCGCACTTCCGGATTCTTCACCGATTTCGCGGAACTCAAGCCGGGCGACTTCATCGTGCACGTGGATCACGGCATCGGCCAGTTTGAAGGGCTTCGTCAAATCGAATCGGACGGACACCGCGGCGAATTCATGCTGCTGCGTTACGCAGAAGACGCGCGGCTCTATGTCCCTCTCGAGCGGATGGACCTGGTGCAAAGCTACCGCGTCGTCGAAGGTTCGCACCCTACGCTCGACAAGCTCGGCGGCACGGGCTGGAACACGCGCAAGACGCGCGTCCGCAAGTCCCTCGAGGACATGGCGGAACAGCTTCTCACCCTCTATGCGGCGCGCAAGACCGCGCAGGGTTTTGCTTTTTCCGCTGACGGCAATTTCCAGCACGAATTTGAAGACGCCTTCGAATTCGAGGAAACCGCGGACCAAAACACGGCCATCGCCGACATCAAACGAGACATGGAGCGGCCCACGCCGATGGACCGGCTCCTCTGCGGCGACGTTGGCTATGGAAAAACCGAAGTCGCCATGCGCGCGGCCTTCAAATCGGTTTCGGACAGCAAGCAAGTGGCGGTTCTCGCGCCCACGACCGTCCTTGCGTTCCAGCATTTTGAAACGTTCAAGCAGCGTTTCGCTGCATTTCCCGTGCGCATTGAAATGCTCAGCCGGTTTCGCACGGCCGCGGAGCAGAAGAAAATTCTCGCCGACGTCGAAGCCGGCAAAGTCGACGTGGTCATTGGCACGCACCGACTGCTTTCGAAGGACGTAAAGTTCCAGGATCTCGGCCTGCTTGTCGTGGACGAGGAGCAACGCTTCGGTGTGGCGCACAAAGAGCGCCTGAAGGAGATGCGGCAAAACGTCGACGCGCTTGCGCTCTCTGCCACTCCGATTCCTCGTACGTTGCATATGTCGCTCGTCGGACTGCGCGATATGTCCGTGATTGAAACGCCGCCACGCGACCGCCTGGCCATTCAAACCGTTGTGGCTTCCTTCCAGGAAGAGCTGGTCCGCCGCGCGATCGAAAACGAATTGGCGCGCGACGGCCAGGTCTATTTCATCCACAACCGCGTCGAATCCATTTACTCGCTCGCCACGCTTGTTCAAAAGCTCGTGCCAAAAGCCCGCGTCGTTGTAGGTCATGGCCAGATGGGCGAGAAAGAACTCGAAAGCGTCATGCTAAAGTTCATTCGCGATGAAGCGGACGTCATAGTCGCCACCACGATCGTCGAAAACGGGCTGGACATTCCCCGCGCCAATACAATTCTCATCAATCGCGCCGATCGTCTGGGACTCGCCGAGCTCTATCAACTCCGTGGCCGCGTCGGCCGCTCGCATCAAAGGGCCTACGCCTATTTGCTCGTTCCCCCAGACACCGCGCTCTCTGAAATCGCCCGCAAACGCCTGAGCGCCATGAAGGAATTCAGCGAACTCGGCGCCGGTTTCCGCATCGCCGCCCTCGACCTCGAACTTCGCGGCGCAGGCAACATGCTCGGCCGCCAGCAGCACGGCCACATCGAAGCCATCGGCTTTGACATGTATTGCCAGATGCTGGAGCGCGCCGTTTCCAAGCTTAAGGGCGAAGAAACCGCTCCCGAGCTGCGCACCACTCTTAGCCTCGGCCTGGACGTGCGCATTCCGGAGAACTACATCCCGAGCGAAAATCTCCGCCTGCGCACGTACAAGCGCATCTCCTCCATCGCTACCGAGGAGGAAAAGAAGGATGTTCACCGCGAACTCACCGATCGCTTCGGCGCTCCACCTGCGACGGTAGAAAACCTTTTGGAGTACGCCGTCCTCAAATCCATGTGCGAGCGACTGCGCATCTCCGCGGTCGAGCGCCAGGGCAACCGCATCGCCATTCGCTTCCATGCGGAGACGCCGCTCGAGCCCGCCACGCTGGTCAAGGTCGTACGCTCGCGAAAGGGCATTAAGCTGGACCCCAGCGGCGTGCTTTGGCTGGAGACCACGCGCGGGGAGTCGGTCCCGGGGGCTCTCAGAAACGTATTGCTCGGCCTTCAAGGGCAGGGCTAAACTCTATAGGTGAGGAACTACATGCGCAATCTTGCAATTATCGCGGCGCTATTCGCCGCACTGCCGCTCGCGGCGCAGGAACCGACTCCGCCGCCAACGCAGAAACCCACGCTCGAGAAGCCGGACGAAGCTCCTGCAACTCCGGCCGCCGCCGTGCCCGCGAAGCCAGCGCCCGTCAAGCGGGCTGCCACCTCCTCCGAAGGCAAGGTCATCGAAGAGATCGTCGCGCGCGTCAACAACGAAGTGATCACTCGCTCCGAGCTCGAACACTCCAAAGTCACCGCCGAAGAAGATGCCAAGCAGGATTGCCAGAATCGCTGCACGCCGGAGCAGTTGAAACAGATTACCGAGGACAGCCAAAAAAATGCTCTCCGCAATCTCATCGACCAGTCACTCCTAGTGCAGCGCGCCAAGGACATGAGCATCAGCGTCGAGCCGGACGTCATCAAGCAGCTGGACCAAATCCGCATTGAAAACAAACTGGACAGCTTGGAGGCTCTCGAAAAGGCGGTTGAGTCCCAGCCAGGACTGAACTGGGAAGACTTCAAGAACAATATTCGCAACGGCCTGCTGACCAAAAAGGTGATCAGCAGCGAAGTCGGTTCGCACATCTCCATCCCCAAAGACGAAGTTCAAAAATACTACGAAGCGCACAAGCAGGATTTCATCCGCCCGGAGCAAGTGGCCCTGAGATCTATCGAGATCAATACTGCCGGGAAGGATGAAACGGAAGTCGCGGAACTAAAGAAGAAAGCAGACACGGCCCTGAAGCGCATCAAGGACGGGGAAGATTTCGGCGAAATCGCCAAGCGCTACTCCGACGGCGCCACCGCCAAACAAGGCGGCTACTTGGGCATTTACAAGCGGGGCGAACTCTCGAAGCAGCTCGAAGACGTTGTATTCACCTTGAAAAAGAACGGCCTTACGGACGTGATGGAAACGAAGCAGGGCTTTCTGGTCATGCAAGTCCTGGAGCACTACGACGAAGGCCAGCAGTCGCTTGCCAAAGTCGAGAATGAAATCATGGACAAGCTGTATGGCGAACGAATGGAGCCGGCCCTGCGCGATTATCTCAAGACGCTGCGCGAGCAAAGCTACGTGGTGGTCAAGCCCGGCTACCAGGATGCCGCCGGCGGAAGCAACTCCGAAATTCAGGAAGTGAGCGCCACGCCCGAAGTCACCAAGACCAAGCGGGGCCACAAGAAATTCCTGCTCTTCGGCAAGCATCCCGCGGACACGGGCGACTGATGAAGACGGCTTTCGTCACGGACCTCTCGACCGAACAAGCCATCACCTCATTCTTCCTCGTGCACGAAAAGGAAATTCGCACCACCCGCGCGGGCAAGACCTATCTCCGTCTCGAGCTCGGGGACCGCAGCGGCGCCATCGAAGCCGTCATGTGGGATCAATTTGAGGCCGCCGCAAAAGACATCAGCCGCGACGACATCGTAAAAGTTCAGGCCCGCGTCGAGATTTACCGGAATAAGCCCCAGCTCTCGCTTCAGAATCTCCGCCGCGCCAAACCGGAAGAGGTGGATCTCGCCGATTTTCTCCCGCAAACCAAGGGGGACGTCGCTAAACTCTGGGGGGAACTGCTCGAGTACGCGAGTTCCATCGCGAATCCCTGGCTCAAAAAATTAGTGAACGGAATCATCACCGACCCGGCAATTGCCCCGCGGTACAAGCGCGCCCCCGCCGCAAAAGTAATGCACCACGCCTATCTCGGCGGCCTGCTCGAACACGTCGTCGGTCTTTGCGGTTTGGCCAAGCAAATCGCGGCGCACTACCCGGAGCTGAATGCCGACCTGTTGATGACCGTTGCCATCCTCCACGACGTCGGCAAACTCGATGAACTTTGCTACGACCGCGCTATCGGCTACACCACCGAAGGGCAACTCCTCGGTCACATCGTCATGGAACTCGAAACCGTGTCAAAGGCCATGGACGCCATCGAAGGATTCCCCGCAAATCTGAAAACCGTCGTCCAGCATCTCCTGATCAGCCATCACGGCCAATACGAATTTGGCTCGCCCAAATTGCCGATGATCCGCGAAGCGATGGTTTTCCATTATCTCGACGACATGGACTCCAAAATGGCCGCCGTCCGCGCCGCACTCGCCGCCGATTCCGGCGAAGAAGAATGGTCCGCGTACAGCGCCGCCCTTGGCCGCCGCTTCTTGAAACTCGACGCCTTCCTCAAATCCGCCGCCACAACGAATTCATCCACGAGCTGATTCCCGAAGCGAAAAGCGCCGCCCCGCCTGTGCAATCGGCAGTTCCAGGCACTCCAGGGATTTATCTATCTGTGAGTAGGTCTGCGGCGTATGAGCTTTTGTTAGATCTCGCTCTTGCGGAAACGGTCGATTAAGTGCGCGCACGCGCGGACGGTGAGCGCCATCATCGAAAGCGTCGGGTTCTGGCACGCCGAGGACACAAAGCTCGCCCCGTCCATCACAAACAAATTCTTTACGTCGTGCGCCTGATTGAACGGATTGAGCACGGACTTTTTCGGATCGTTCCCCATGCGAGCTGTCCCCAATTCGTGTATGGCCATGCCGGGCATTTCGACGCTCGCCTGCACATGGATGGCTTCTGCGCCCGCCGCTTCCAACATTTCCGCCGCCGACGCGCCGGCATCCTCCATGAGCGCGGCTTCGTTGTCGCCGTGCGTCATGCTAATGCGCAACGCAGGAATGCCCCAGGCATCTTTAAGATCGCGGTCGATCTCGATGTAATTGTCCCAGCGCGCCAGCGATTCACCGAAAGCTCCGAGCGAAATCCCGTACACGCCATCTTTTACGGCCTTCTTCAGCGACGCTCCGTAGCCTTCGGCCTTGAAGTTGAAGTCTGCGTCGGCGCCGCCCTGGTAACCATAGCCACGGATGAACCGTGAATGTTTGCCGCTCGATGGAGTGTTCCGGAATCGAGGAACATAAATCCCGTTGGGTCGTGCGGGCTCGTTCGCATTGGGAAGAGTCTTGAAATCTGGCAGACGACCCGACGCTCCCGCCCCGACGACGTGATCCATCAAGTAATGACCAAGCGCCCCGCTCGAATTGGCCAGTCCGTTGGGATATTCCCGCGTGGAGGAGTTCAGCAGGATGCGCGTGGATTCCAACGCCTGCGCGCAAAGGATCACGGCCTTTCCGCGGACTTCCTTCACCTGCCGCGTCAAGCGATCCACGTACGTCACACAGCGCGCCTTGTTCGGCTCGGTGTCCATCTCCACATGGCTCACCACGGCGTTGGTGATGAGCGTACAGTTCCCGGAAGCCAGCGCGTCCTTCACGGTCGTAAACGGGCTGCTGAAATAAGAAAACGTGCTGCACCCGCGTTCGCAAGGCCCGCAATAATGGCACTGGAGCCGTCCATTATGATTTTGTGTCAGGATCGCCGTCCGTCCGATGGTCACGGTGTGCCCGAACTTGGCTTTGACACGCTCCCTCAGCAAGATTTCTCCGCAGCTCATTTTCATCGGCGGGAGAAATTGCCCGTCGGGCAGCATTTCATTCCTCTCCGCCGCTCCGCTGATTCCGACGTACCGCTCCACGATGTCGTAATACGGGGCAAGGTCGGCATAACTAATCGGCCAGTCGTCGCCATACCCGTCGCGGCTCGCCGCCTTAAAATCGTTGTCGCTCATGCGATAACTCTGGCGGCCCCACACCAGAGATCGCCCTCCTAAGATGCGCAGCCGTTGCCATGTAAATGGCTTACCCGGCGGCGTACTGTACGGATTTTCGAGGTCGTTCACGAACCACTCGTAGTTGTATTCCATGCACGCGTAGCACTGCTTTTGCACCGGCCGCGTGCGCACCACTTCCGGCGAATGATCGCGGTATTTCAGCTTGTAAGACGGCATGTGCTCGGTAAACTCTTTCGGGCTTACCGCGCGGCCTGCTTCGAGCAACGCCACTTTCAGCCCTGCCTCGGCGCATTGCTTCGCCGCCCAGCCCCCGGTCGCTCCCGATCCCACCACCACCACATCGTAAGTAGTCTGCAGAGGGTCTTGCGCCATGCCAGCCACTCGAGTTATGCCAGTTATAAAAGTCCCGCTCACTTGTGATCCCCTTCCGGATGTTCGCAGCCTTGGTAGGGGCCGTGCGCAAACGCACCGTCCCACCCTAATTCTTTCTCTCCAATTTGTGAGCTGTAGTAGGCAGACATGATGCGCCCCTTCAGCGCTTCAAAATAACCGTGTCCCGGATCGGCCACGGCGCCCGTGTCGCCAGCCCATCCGCCCCCGACGCGGGGATATGCCAGCGCGTGCAACAGAAGATCCTGTTCTTCCCGTGAGAGGTAGCGAAACGCCGCCTTGAAACGCCGCATGCTTTCGCCATCCAGATAGCCGAGCGAGTTCAAAAATGCTCGTTGTGTTTCGGGTGTCTCGGCAGCCTGCACAAGATCGATATAGCGATTCACTAACGCTTCCTTCGCGCCGGGGGTGTCCGTTGAAGGAATGATCAGGTCGCTGAGCACGATGAGCGTTTCATTCTGATGCTCATCCAAAAAAATGGGCTTCCATCCCGGCGCCGAGAGGTCCTTCGAAGCGTCAACACCCTTTTGTGCCGGCGTCAATTCGGATGTCTGCGCTGCGGTCTGCGCCCCACTTTGAGCATTGGAAAGCGAAGGCCGCAGCGCGGCCGCGAACGCACCCGCAAGAACACTGCCTCGTATCATTTCACGTCGTTTCATGGAAACTCCTCGCCCGCAACCCGCCGCTTCCAGCAGGTCTTGGGCACCGCAAAGTCTACACCAATGGGAAGCGAAAGCCAGACGCCCAATGCCTGTTCCAACAAACCAAGCCGACCGCGTAATGCGGGAGATCCTCCACTTCCTTTTCGCGAATGAATCCCTCGGCGCGGACAGAACGTCTGAGGATTACTTGAAACTGGTCGCCAGTAACGGGAGGATGGCGGGGCACTCGGAGGCAACGCACATGCCTGGTCAACCCGGTGATCCGGAAAAGTGAAGTGCTAGTTCATGTTTCGCGTAACCCGAACTTTAGAGGAATTGATGGAATAGTCCCCGCCAGGGCTCGACTGGCTTCCGAGCCAACTCTATCGTGATCTCGCTGGGGGCCGCTGTGGTGGCAAGTTCGTTGTGTCCCGCGCTGGAGAAGTGTACGATTCACAAGCTGGAGCTCCAAATCGGAGATTCCGGCTCAGTGAGGCGAGCAGGGGTATAATCCGCGCTGATCGTCCCCATAACCAAAAAATCCGCTTTGAAGGAGGGTTCCATGTGTCGACGCCTATGGGCCTGCACAACGTTGGCCGCTTTCATGCTTTTGCTGATGTCAGTTCCTGCCCGCGCGCAGGAATTTTCCGCCAAGTTCTCTGGCTTCCAAGAGGTGGGCGGTCTGGGTGCAGGTGAGACGGGAGCCATCTTGTCGACGGGGCAAGCGTCGCTCAAACTGACGCTCGACAAGACCGCTCAAACGCTCATTTACACACTGACCTATTCCGGCTTAACAAACGTTTTGCAGTCTCACATTCATTTCGGCAAAAAGCATGTGGCCGGCGGGATCATGGTGTTCTTTTGTTCGAATTTGAGTAATGGTCCCGCAGGAACGCCAACCTGCCCCGACGACACTTCAGGAGAGGTGACCGTGACTGGAACAATCACCGCGGCAGGCGTGGTGGGGCCCACGGCACAGAACATACTTCCTGGCGATTTCGCCGGAGTAGTAGCAGCACTGGCATCCAATACCGCTTACGGGAATATCCACACGAAACAATTCCCTGCAGGCGAGATCCGCGGGCAGGTCCACGCAGAGCGTCGTCACAAAGACCGCGAGGGGGACGACAGCAAGGACAAGGACCACCACAATCACTAAGACGCATTGGCGAATAGCGCAGACAAACTCAGCTGATTCAATAATGCAGTGGGTGGAGTAGCTCTAACGACTGAGCAGATTTTGCGACGCATGGCGTGGACGTTCAAGGCTGATGCCTAACGAGAAGCTGCACCGTTTGGGATTTGGTTTTGCAAAGGGTGCGGGTTCTGACGCCGCGGCGTCAAAGAAGTGCGATAAACTGCTCAACCGTCATTCCCGCCGCTCGGATCAACGCTCGCAGCGTTCCTGTTGAGAGCTCTTTATGCTGTGGGACCGATAAATTCGCACGCTCTCCAGACTTAGTCAACACTACATGACTTCCCACCTGCCCCAATACTTGCCAGCCCGCTTTGCCGAAGGCCTTCACCGTTTCCTTGCCGGAGATGTTGCCGAGTCGCCCCATCCGCTCTCGCGTCAACTCACCTCAAACCGCGACGACCACGGGAGTGCCATCAGACCCCAACGCCTTCACCGCCTTCTGATCTTCAGCCCATAACCAGGCGGTGATCGCCTCCTTGATGTTCTCCAGTGCCTCTTTCTCGTCTCGTCCTTGCGATATGCACCCAGGCAGGGCGGGACACTGGGCCACAATCCAGCCGTCTTCTGCTTTTTCGAGAGAAACATGAAAGATCATCGGGCCTTTATCCTTGACTGCGGAGCACGAACTCTGTAGGTGAAGTCTAACACGAGAAGCATGGCCGGTAGCGATGGCGTTCACCGCTGATGTCTGACGAGGTGCCTCACCCTTTGGGTTTTAGTTTTGCAAAGGGTGCGAGTTTTGACTTCTCTTGACTCGATCGGTCACTTGGCGGAGGGCAGACTCAAGGCATGGTGAACACTCCGGGTGACCTGCGATCAGCCTAGTTGTCGTCCGAAAACCATTCCGAGCGTCCTCGCCGTGCACCAGCCGGCCACGCTGCAGCCGATTAGCAGCAACACGGCCGTGCTGGCGAGCGATCCCGTCCTCAGCATAAGCGCATCCGCGAGGAGCGATCCGCAGGCAAGTCCTGCTCCAAGACTTAGGCTGTTGACGTGAATCCACCGCCCGCATTTGGCCACTTTACCGCGCAGCACTAACCATTGCCCCAGTCCCACTGCCGCGCCCCCGATTAGCCCGATGGTTCCAAAACTGGCCGCGCGCGCAGCAATCCCGAGCATCCGAAAGTTAAGCGGCCCGCCGACGATCGCTCGCCCAATTTGCTCCACGAGAACCACTCCCACCGTTAGTCCCACAGCCATCCCCACTGTGCTGCCAACCATCCACCAGGCGGAAGAGGAGATGTGCCTGCGAACAATCGGCCATTGCGCTGTCCCCAAACCCAGTCCCACTATGCCCAGCACAATCGGTGTTCCCGCCATCGCTCCGAGCACTGCAAAAATGGGCACGCCCAGCGGCAAAGCCAGCGCCAGCCCGGCCGCCAGTCCCAAGACCGTGAGCACGATCCACTGAAGCCGTTCCGCTCGATTGAGATTCATGGTAAGTCTCCTTCCTGCTCCCAGAACGGCCTGATTCTACGCCCGTCTACAACCTTGGATGGCCCATCTTTGCGAATTTGTCCCTGGCAGCGGGCGAGCCGTTTCGTGTCGTATCCTTCGCACTCTTTTCGCAAAACACCGGGGGTGGGGTACAACCTTCTTCCAACATGAAACGTTTCAACCTACAACATTACAGGTCACCTCGGTCCGCTCTCGCCTTGCCAGAGCCTCCCACATCGGCCTAGACTGGGCTAGCCAGTGATCGAGCATATGCTTCCCGCATCTTTCCAAATTCGCGACCTGACTATCCGCCCCGCGGCGGTTCTCGCCCCTATGGCTGGGGTGACCGACACGCTCTTCCGCCGCGTCATTCGCGGCCTTGGCGGCTGCGGCCTGCTGATGACGGAGTTCACCAGTTCTGAAGGCATCACCCGCAGCGCTGCAAAGACGCTTCGTTATCTCTATTTTCAGGAAGACGAACATCCCATCACCGCACAACTCTTCGGCGCGAATCCGCAGGTCATGGCCGAGGCTGCCCGCATGGTCGAAGACCTTGGCTACGACGCCGTGGACATCAATCTTGGCTGCCCCGCCAAAAAAGTCGTCAAGTGCGGCGGCTCCGGCTTACTGCGCGATCTCTTTCTCCTCGGAGAAATTTTCAAAACCGTGCGCGCCGCAGTAAAAATTCCGCTTACTATCAAGCTTCGCGCCGGCTGGGATGAAAACTCCATCGTCGCCGTGGAAGTCGCGAAATTGGCGGAAGGCGTTGGCGTTGAAGGTGTCGCTGTACACCCCCGCACGCGTACACAAGGCTACGCGGGAGCCGCCGACTGGAGCATCATCGCCGCCGTCAAGCAGGCCGTGAAAATTCCCGTCATCGGGAATGGCGACATCAATACTCCAGAGGATGCTGATCGCATGACTCGCGAAACAGGCTGCGACGCCGTCATGATCGGCCGCGCCGCCGCAACCAATCCCTGGATTTTTTCCCAGATGCAGCAATATGCCGCGAGCGGTCGTTACGACACCCCCACTGAGGACGACCGGCACCGTTTACTTTCTGGCTACTATGGGCAAATTTGTGCTGCCAACCTGCCCGATGGTATAGGCAAAATGAAGCAGTTCGCTTGCTGGTTTACCCATGGCGTGGGGAACGGCAGCGAGCTTCGACGAATCGTACATGCGGCGCGAACGCCCAGTGAGGTTGTCGAGAAGGTAGAATCCTTCTTCGAGAGCCGAGCCGCCGCGGGGATCAGCCGTTCTTTGGCTGACCAAAATAATGATCGCTCTGCGGCTGCCCAGAATGATGGTCGCGCGGCGAACGCCAGAAAAGAGGACCTCGCCCATGGTCCACTTGACGCAGACCGCTTCGAAGCAACGCTCGGAGCGTAGAATCGCCGTCCGCCTGCCGCTCAAAGTTCGAGGCCGCGATAGCCGCGGTATTATCTTCGAAGAAGAAACTTCCAGCGAAAATCTGTGCCGCAGCGGCGCAGCGTTCGTCACGCGTTTCGACGTCGCCATCGGCTCCGACCTCGAAATCCGGATTCCTTTCTCGCACTACGCGTCGCGCCGCAGCGAAGCCGACTTTTCCACTTCTGGCCGCGTCGTCCACGTCATCGATGCTTCCACGCAAGGGGAACATCTCGTCGGCGTTCAGTTCACCGGCCCCCGCTTCCAGCGAGTTTTCCGCTCAGAAACCGCCGCTTGAATCCTGGCCGGCTCCATTAGCTCGCACAACGCGCAGGGACTCCAGCATCCCTATGTCTATTTTGTATTTTTTCCCTCTTGTCATCCCTCTCTCCGGAGATAGAATGCAGCCAGCACGTCAGGCATTAACCGCCCAGTAGGGGTATTGGGCATCTATCTTGGAGAAGAATCAGTCTAAGCAACTGGGGTAGTTGTAGTCCGCTTGACGACAACTTGAGGGGGTGTGAAGTGAGAATCTTCAGAGCACTCACGGGTGTGTTTGCATCCATTCTTTTTTCGGCGGGAATCCTCTTCGCCCAAGGAGTGGGGACTTCTGGCGTTATTCGTGGAACTGTGATCGATCCTACCGGCGCGAGCATTCCCAATGCGACCATCGTCGCCGAGGACCCCGCGAAGGGCATCCTCCGAACTGCCATTTCCGACGACAGAGGTGCTTACGAATTAACAGGCCTCCCGCCGGCCACGTATCAGTTGACGGTAAAGATCAGCGGCTTTCAAACGCAAATCCATAAGGATGTCGAAGTCAGCGTCGGCCGAACCGTTATCGTCGACTTTCCGATGAAGCTATCCTCCGGCTCCGAGTTGGTCGAGGTGACCACCGAGCCACCCGTTGTAGAAACGGAGCGAGGACATCTCGCTGACACTGTCAGCGAGCAATTGATAAAAGAACTCCCGATTGACCGCCGCGATTACCTTACCCTTACATTGCTGATGCCCGGCGTCTCCGATTCGACGCACCTGGCCGGTGATCAAGATTTTCGCGTCAAACAAACTCCCCAAAGCGGCCTTTCCTTTTACGGAAGCAACGGCCGCGGCAACAGCGTCACGGTCGATGGCGGCGAAGCCAACGACGATTCGGGTGGTGTCCGTCTGACCCTGAGCCAAGAAGCAGTCCAGGAGTTTCAGATCAACCGCAGCAACTATTCCGCGGAACTGGGTGGAGCGAGCGGCGCGGCCATCAACATCGTCTCCAAAACCGGCACAAACCTGGTCCACGGAAGCATCTACGGGTTCTTCCGCAACGATGCCTTGGACGCCGCGGACCCCTTTGCCAAAAGCCAAGCCCTCCTGCCCGGAGACCAATTCAATCCGGCGGCCGCGGACCTGCAAGGCACAAACATCAAGAATTCACTCAGTCGGCAGCAATTCGGCGGCACGCTGGGATTGCCAATTAAGAAGGACAAGACATTTCTTTTCGCTGCGTTCGAAGGGCTGCGCCAGGATGCGCAAAATGCGGTTCCAATTCTGACAAATACGAACATCTTCCGCCCCAACGCCGGTCAGGTGGCTACCATTAATGGATTGGGGGCCGAAGCGGGTAATCCAAACGTGCCCTGCCTCACACCTCCAGGGAAACCTGTTGTGGTGCTCCCCGCCCAAACTTGTGCCTTCGCGCTTCAAAGCATTTTGACGGTCAACGGCAATCCAGGTGCGAACCCGTTCGTCAGCCCAGGACAAGCTGCTCTCAATGGTTTTGTCATCGGCCAACTAGAGGCCAATGGGGGCGTCTTTCCTTACAACACCCATCGCTATCAAACTTCCGTCCGACTCGACCATCATTTCAACGACCAAAACGAGTTTTTCCTCCGCTACAACTATTCTCACGACCTTGAGGAATCGCCGGACGTGCACTCCCTTACGGGGTTCACGCGCGGCAGCTCGATTCATGCCTACGACAACACCATCCAGGGGGCTTGGTATCACCTCTTCAGCCAGTCCATGCAAAATGCCCTGCAACTACAGTTCAACTATTCCACGTTCGATGTGATTCCGAACGTGCCCGGCGAGGTCGGATTGGACATCCCCGGCTTCGCCAATCTGGGAACGCAAATCTTTATACCGAGTTTAACGATCATGCGCCGCCCAGAAATTTCGGACAGCTTCACCATGATCCGCGGCCATCACACCGTGAAATTCGGCGGCGAATTCCTTTATCGCGGGAATCACAGCGAATCACACACCTTCTTTCCGGGGCGCTTTGTTTTTGGCAATCTGCCCGGAGCTGTACTCAGCCCTTGCCTGCTCCCCTCGGCTTCCGCGTCCACGCCCAATCCCTGCGGCTTGATATCACGAGGGGGTTTCATAAACTCACTGCAATCAGTTTCTCTGGGAGTGCCGCAATTCTACGAACAAGGGTTCGGCAATCCCAATTACGACTATCCTCGTCCGTTCACGGCGTTGTTCTGGCAAGACACCTGGAAAATCGCGCAGAACTTCACACTAAACTTCGGCGTTCGCTACGAACTCGACTCTCAATATGGGCCGCTGGGCACCGATAAGGATAACTTCGCACCTCGCGTTTCGTTTGCCTGGGACCCCTTCAAGAATCACAAGACCGTCATTCGCGGCGGCTACGGTATTTTCTATTCCCAGATCTACGGGCAGATTGCCGACGTCATCCAAACCCTTGGAAACGTCAACAATACCCGCCAAATCGCCAATCTGCTCGCGCCCGCCAGCATCAATGCACCATGTCCACCGGCGGGCGTCAGCACCCCTACGATTCCGTTATCGGCCTGCATTTTCCAAACGCTATTTGCCGAGGGCAAAGTCTCGTGCACGACGCCGGCCAGCGGCGCTGCTGCTTGCATTACGCCCGCTGACCTCACGCAGTTCGGCATCACCGTTTCGAACACCGGGCCACTCCCCTTGCTCACCGTAATCTTTAGCGGCCAGCCCGGTTACCAAAATCCGTACTCCCAGCAAGCTTCCCTAGGCATTGAACGTGAAATTGCCAATGGTTTTTCTGTCTCGTTGAGCGGCATCTATTCCCATACGCTCCGGCTTCCGGTGGCAATCGACATCAACGCCGTTCCGAAGCCGTTTCAACTCGTCACCGAACCGCTGGCGAGCGGAAAGACTGTGACTTATCGCGATTGGAATTCAAATCCGTTGCTTGATCCGATCGTGTTCTTCGACCCTACACATGCTGCGCCTTGCGCCGGCGCTGCGATCCTCCAATGCTTTGTGAATCCTGCGATTCTCCAAGCAGATCAATACAGCTCTCAGGCATCCGCTCTCTACGAAGGTGGCATCATCGAGGTCAAGAAGCGCTTCAGCAACAATTTCACGCTCATCGGCAATTACACCTACAGCAAGGCGTTTGACACCTCCACGGACTTCAACAGCGACTTTGGCCCGATAGACAACACTAATCTCGGCGCCGATCGCGGTCTTTCGGAGTTCGACCAGCGCCACAAGTTCATTCTCGCTGCCGTCCTCGACAGCCCTTGGAAAAATGCCATCCTTTCGGGCTTTGAGCTCGCACCCATCGTCCGCTATAACAGCGGGCATCCCTTCAATTTGTTGGCCGGGTCCGACGTCAATGGTGACCGCCATTCCACAAACGATCGTCCCATCGGTGCGGGCCGTAACACCGGCCTCGGCCCCAATTACGCGGACTTCGATATGCGCATCTCGCGCCTGTTCAAGTTGGGGGAAAGGGCGAACTTGCAGTTGATTGCCGAGGGATTCAATCTCTTCAATCGAACGAACTTCGCCAGCGTGAACAATGTGGTGGGACTTGGCTATGGACTTCCAACAGCGGTTGGAGGTGCTGGAGCGACCACATTCCACGTTTCGGGCACGAGTGCCGTCGGACCGAGCCAGCCGCTCGGCTTCACTTCGGCGCTGCCGAAGCGCGAAATCCAGTTCGGCTTGCGGCTGAGCTTCTAACCTCTCGTTGCGCCGGCCACGATGTCATTTTGCTGGCGGCGGTACGCAGGCAAAATTGCCGGCGTCGTTTGTGTCGCCGGTCCCCTTATAACGCGCGACCTCCGGGTAAGTACACAACGGTCTCGTCTCCTTCACTGCCGCCGCAGGGCCTGCGCCCGTCAGCTTCGCCGCGATAACAGTGGAAGGTGCCGCACCTTTTTCCACCCACTTTTCAAGCGCCAGATAAATATTGTGTTGCGTATCGTT
>JBGPLB010000035.1:0-30014 GCA_041486245.1 Candidatus Acidiferrum sp. | reverse complement strand
GCCATCGCCATGGAAACGCCCGGCTTCAGACGCGCGAGGACTTTGTGAAAGTGAATGTCGCGCGTGTGCAGATAATCGTACTTGGCAACCTGAGGCCAGGCCGCATCCCTCATCATCATCGGAATCCAGACTTCGGCCGAGTCTGAATAGCCGAGAAAACCTTTGGGAAGCACGCCAATAATCGTGAATTCGTAATCGTTCAGGCGGATCGGTTTGCCGAGGATTTGCGGATCGGAGCCGAAGTGGCGCTGCCACAGTCCGTAGCCGATGAGCGCGACCGGGTGCTTCAACGGGACGGAGTTTTCCTCCGGCGTAAATGTGCGGCCGAGAGCCGCGGAGATACCGAGGATGGGGAAATAGGTGTCGCTGACTTGTTCGCAATCCACGCGGTCGGACTTGTCTTTTCCGCCGATGATCATTTCGCAATCGCCGAACGCAGCCATCTCTTCGAAGACGCGATTCTGAGCGCGCCAGTCCAGATAGTTCGGATAGGCGACTGGAGAGCGTCCGCCCTTGCCAACGCTTTCGTTCACGCGGACGAGATGTGCAGGATCTTTGAAAGGCAAGCCCTGGAGCAGAACGGCTTTGACGACGCTGAAGATGGCCGCGTTGGCGCCGATGCCGAGAGCGAGCGTGAGCACGGCAACGATGGTGAAGCCGGGATTCTTGGCGAGCATGCGCGTGCCAAAGCGGAGGTCCCGAAGCAGCGTGTCGAGGAACGGCAGGCCGCGCCGCTGGCGATAGAGTTCCTTGGTTTGTTCCACTCCGCCGAATTCGCGGCGGGCGGCAAAGCGCGCGTCTTCTGGAGTCATGCCGCGGCGGATGTTCTCGTCGGTAAGTGCCTCAATATGCGTACGAAGTTCGGCGTCGAGCTCGCTATCGCGGCGGCTCCTGCCAAACGTCGCTTTGATTCGGACAGCCAAGATGCGCAACCAGTTCATGCTCGTGCTCCAACTAGCTCACCCACCGGTTTGGGCGCGTGACTATTCATAGCGAAGCGCCACGACCGGGTCGACCTGCGTGGCACGCTGGGCGGGAAAGTAGGCCGCGAGGGCCGCTACGCCACCGAGAAGGACACATGCTCCAACAAACGCAAGAGGATCTGCAGACCCGACTTCGAACAACATGCTGCCGAGCAAGCGGCTCAGCCCGTAAGCAGCGGCCAAACCAACAATGATACCCAAAGACACCAGGACGGCCATGCGGCTCACGACGCTGCGCAAAATATCGCCAGGTCGCGCGCCCAGTGCCATGCGGATTCCGATTTCTCGCGTGCGCCGCGCAACAGAGAAGGCCACGACGCCGGAGAGTCCAAGCGAGGCCAGCAAAGTGGCCAATAGCCCGAAGAGACTGGAGAGCAACGTGAGAAGCCTCGCTTGCGTAAGGGAATCGTCGATCTGGATTTCCAGAGTGGTGGTCGCGTAGAGAGGCAGATTCGCGTCCAGGTCGTGTAATTGCGCCCTAACCAGGTCACCAATCTTTTCCGGATCGCCGGAGGTGCGCACCTGCAGCGTCATGTCAAAAAGACGCGGCTCCTGTGCCATTGCCGTATAAAAATGGCGGCGCGGGGCTTCCGAAAGATGCACGTACTTTGCATCCTTTACAACGCCGATGATTTCCATGTCCGGCGGCGCCTTCGGATCGTCGCTGGTGCCGATTTTTTTGCCGAGTGGATCGCTGTTGCCAAAGAAATAGTGGGCCATGGTTTCGTTGATGATGACGGCTTTCGGGCGCGAGGCGGTGTCCTTTTCCGTAAAGTCGCGGCCTTCCACAAACGGAATGCCAAGGGTTGCGAAATGGCTTGGCGATATGATCGCGGCGTTGGGACTCATGTTTTCGTCGGGTCCCGGCTGGTAGCCTTCGACCGTGACGCCCTCTTGATCCCAGCTGCCGGAAATGACGGAGCTGGTGGTCAAGCTGGCCGCGCGCACGCCTGGCAGAATGCGAACGCGAGCAAGTAGATCGTCGTACAGCGATTTGATTCGTTCCTGGGGATAGCCGTTCATGGATGGGTTGAGCGTCGCCAGGAAAACGTTCTCCTTTGTGAAGCCGGTATTGACGCCGCGCAGATTTCGCAAGCTATGGAGAAACAGGCCCGCGCCGATGAGTAGCGGCAGCGAGAGCGCCACCTGCAGAAAGATAAGCGCGCTACGCAAGCTGAAGAAACGCTCACCGGAAGCGATCGATGGAGCGTCGCTACGCAACGCGAGGGAGACACCGGATTGCGAAAGCTGCAAGGCCGGAGCCAGTCCAAAAAGTAGCCCGGTGACTAAGGATGCGAAGAGTGCGAAACCCAGAACCCGCAAATCCATCGGCGCGTGGAGGTTTGCGCTGAATTGTGCAGGCAGAAAACCAAGCAGCGCTGTCTTAGCCCAATAGGCCACGAGAATTCCAGCGCACCCGCCGAGGGCCGCAAGCAGGAGACTTTCCGTCAGCCACTGACGGATGAGTCTTCCTCGGCCTGCACCAATCGCTAGACGAACGGAAATTTCCTGCTTTCTCTTAGCGTTCCGCGCCAGGAGAAGATTCGCGAGGTTTGCGCAAGCGATCAGCAGCACAATACCGGTAACGCTGAACATCAGAAGCAGCGGGCCTTCCATTTCCGTGCGCAGGTGCGCGAAACCTTGATTGCCCGGCGCCAGTTGGATGCGACTCGCGAGAGCTCGCTCTTTGTCATGGGCGTTGACGGTCGCTCCGAGTTCCTGGATTTCCGCCGCGAGAACCTGGTGATAAAGGATGTCGAGCGAAGCTTGCGCTTGCGCGACCGTGACCTCTGGTTTGCGGCGAGCCAACACAGTGAGCCAGCGGTGCCGCGAGCTTTGCATCCGGTTCGCGGGTACTGGACGAAAAACGGTCGCCATCATCATGGGCACGCGAATGTCCGGGTTGCGCGCCATCTCGGTGCCGTAAAACCGCGGCGGCGTGATACCGATCACGCGAATCGGATTGTTATTCAGAATGATGTCCTTGCCGACGACCGCCGAATCGCTGCCGAATCTCCGCTGCCAGTAGCCGTAACTCAGAACGGCGACTGGATGGGCGCCGGGCGTGCGGTCGTCCTCGGGCCCAATCAGGCGGCCCAGAAACGGCTGGACACCCAAAGTTTCAAAATAATTCCCGGAAATCAACTCGCCGACAGCGCGTTCGCTCTCTCCGCCGTAACTCGCATTGAAATCGACACCGGAACGCGTCAAAACGCTGGAGAAAATTGTGTTTCTGTCGCGGATGGCCTGATACATCGGATAGGAAAAATCTTCGTCCGCCTGCCGTGACCGGCTGTCCGTGTACTTGATGACGACGAGCTCTTCGGGATGGCGGACCGGAAGGTCGCCGAGCAAAACGGAATTGACGAGGGAGAATAAAGCCGTGTTCGCACCAATTCCGAGCGCCAGAGTCAAAATTGTCACGGACATGAATCCGGGACTTTTCAAAAGCATTCGAGATGCGTAACGCAAGTCCTGCGCGAGTGTTTCGAAGAACGGCAGGCCGCGCTGGTCGCGATACGATTCCTTCGTTTGTTCCAGGCCACCGAACTCGCGCCTCGCTGCGTTGCGCGCTTCTTTCTCATTCATCCCGCGGCGGAGATTTTCCTCAGTGAGCGCGTCGATGTGAGAACGAAGTTCGGTGTCGAGTTCTACATCCAGATCCCGCTTGCGAAAGACTCCCGACAATCGCGAGGCGAGAATGCGAATCCATTCCATGTCAGGCTCCTTCGGCGCGCCCAAGCAGGCGCGTCATGAGCGCCGCCATGCGCTCCCAACTTTCCGTTTCCGCCAGAAGTTGCTTTCGCCCGCTGCGTGTGAGCGAGTAGTACTTGGCCTTGCGGTTGTTGTCGGAAACGCCCCATTTCGAGGAAATCCAGCCGCGTTGCTCCAGCCTAAGCAAAGCCGGGTAAAGAGTGCCCTGGTTGAGTTGCAGAAGATCGGCTGAAACTTGTTGAATGCGCACGGCGATCCCGTAGCCGTGGAGCGGACCCAGGGCCTCGAGAGTCTTTAGGACGATCAAATCCAGCGTGCCCTGCAACACTTCGCCGCGTGTTTGCGCCATCGCGATTCTCCTTTTGGCAATCTACAGGAGGTTACGCTTGCTCCTGTTGATTGTCAACAGGTCGCCTGACCTTTTAGACGAAGCTGCGAAGAAATTGTTTCGTGGATCCTGAATCTTCCTGCGCAGCGCGAAGGCTGCGCCCGGGCTGTCCCCAAAAACCCCTTACGAGCAATCCCTAACAAGTCACGTTGACCCGGGCACGCCGGGAGACCTACCATGACCGGGCAAATTTAGAAGCGCAAATGCTCTGAAGGAGAACTTCATGCATCCACGCACGCGATCCGCCTGGCTTCGCGCCGGCTTTAGACTGTTGAGTTTGGCCACGATCTTCGCGCTAGCCCCGCTCAGCAGAGCGCAAGGATTCACCAGCAGTGACCTTACCCGTTTCCGCTTTGTAGGCGACGCAGTTTTGTCGCCGGACAGCCATCGCATTGCTTACACGGTGATTTTGTACGATCGTCCC
Source organism: Candidatus Acidiferrum sp. (assembly GCA_041486245.1). Classification (GTDB taxonomy): domain Bacteria; phylum Acidobacteriota; class Terriglobia; order Acidiferrales; family UBA7541; genus Acidiferrum. Next base: position 25,504 of record JBGPLB010000035.1, on the reverse strand, counting down.
GGCCGGCCGTCACCGCAGCTTTCGATCATGGACCTAGCCACGCACAAATCCATTCTCATCGGTGGCGAAAAAGATGTTGCGGGCAATCCGCATTGGTCGCCGGATGGGAAGTGGCTGGCGTTTCAAGGAGGCGTGGGAGAGAAGCATGGATTGCTGTTGGCGCGCGCGGACGGCTCCGACATTTCGATGCTCGCGACCATGCACGGCACGAACAGCCCCTTGCCGGGCGAAGGCCAGGATTTCACTTGGTCGCCCGACAGCAAACAGATTGCTTTCGTTTCTTCGACGCCAGACGAGAGGGCTGACGCAGCTAGCGGCGATCCCATGGTCATCACCCGCTACTTGTATAAGCCCGATGCCGGCGAAGGCATGACGCGCTTTAACGACAATCAGCGGCTGCACATTTTTGCCGTAGACGTGGCCACCAAGCAGATGCGCCAACTGACGCAAGGAATCTATGACGAGCATTCCATCGACTGGTCGCCGGACGGCAAGGAAATTCTCTTTGCGTCGAACCGCGAACCAAATCAAGACGAGTTCTTCAACTACGACATTTTCGTGCTGAGTGTGGCGGACAACACCATCCGCCGCCTGACCGCTACGGAGTACAACGAGTACGAACCGCTCTGGTCGCCCGACGGCAAGCACATCGCCTATCGCGGCACGAAGCGTGGCTTGACTGACCGCGAGACGACCATGGAAGACACCCACGTCTGGATGATGAACGCTGATGGCAGCGATCGCCACGAGATTGGAGGCGTGATTGACGATCGCCAAGGCGCGCCAAAGTGGGCGTCCGACGGCCGCTCCGTTTATTTCACGGTGCAAGAGAGCGGAAGCAATTATCTGGTGCGGTTGCCGCTTGGCGGCGCGCCCGAATACGTTGTGAAAGATGCCGGTGCCGTTGGCGGCTTCTCCGTCGGCAAGGACGGCACGATGGCCTACAGCTTCAGTTCGCCGCGCGATATGTCGGAGCTTTACGTTAAGACCAGCAACGCCGCAGCTCGCAAGCTCACCGACCTGAACGCGGAAATTCTCGCAGGGAAACAAATTGCCGAGGTTGAGTCTTTCAGCTTCGTCAGCAACGACAATAAATACCAAGTCGAGGCATTTCTCACCAAGCCTTTGGGAATGACCGCCACCTCGAAGCATCCGCTCATCGTAAATATTCATGGCGGCCCGCACGGACAGAACGGGCCCAGTTTCAACTTTCGGAATCAGGTATATGCCGCCCACGGCTGGGCGGTTCTTAACGTGAATTTTCGTGGGTCCACCGGTTACGGGCAGAAGTTTGCCGACGCGGTCTTTGGAGACCAAGACGGCAACGAGGGCCAGGATGTTTTGTACGGCGTCAGCGCGGCGGTACGGCGCTATTTGTGGATCGACCGCGAACGCATGGGCATTGAAGGCGTGAGCTATGGCGGCCAACTGACAGACTGGCTGATCACGCAGACCAATGAATTTAAAGCCGCGATCCCCACGGCCGGCATCTCCAATCTTGTCAGCTACAACTACATGACCTACTACAACCAATATGAGGAAATGGAGTTCGGCCAGTTTCTGCATCAGGGCAACTTGATGGATGTGGCTTGGGAACGCTCGGCGCTGAAGCACGTGGCCGCCGCGCATACGCCTACGATGCTGATGCACGGCGAAAACGATAACGACGTGCCCATCGCCGAAGCGGAACAGTTTTTTATCGCGCTAAAAGATGTGGGGACGGAGGCGGTTTTCGTGCGCTACCCGCGCGAAGGGCATGGCATCCGGGAGACGAAGCACGTCATTGATTGGACCGACCGGTCCATCGCCTGGTACGAGAAACACTTTCCAAAACCGGCTGCGGAGGGCGTAACGAACGTGCAGCCTTGATTGGCATTGGTGAGAAATAGCATTAACTTAGCCAGTTAACGGGCGAACTGCGGAAACGAACGCAGAAAAAGTCCCGAGTGAACCGGGACTCTTGTGTGAAAGTATTTCGTTGCTCGAGTTTCGTATTTCGAATCGAAGAGTCGCGCTTACGACTTGGTTTCAGCTCCAGCCGTGGCAACGGCGGCCACTTCTTCGCGGGCGGCGCGCTTGATGCGAGCAGCCTTTCCGCGCAGGTCGCGCAGGTAGTAGAGACGCGCGCGGCGGACTTTACCCTTGCCGACCACTTCAATCGAGCTAATCGAGGGCGAATGGAGCGGGAATATGCGCTCGATGCCGACGCCGAAGCTAACGCGGCGTACGGTGAAGGTGGCGCCGGAAGCCCGGCCCTTCTTGGAGATCACGACGCCTTCGAATGCCTGCAGGCGTTCCTTTTCCTTCTCGCCCTCGCCTTCCTTCAGGCGGACGTTGACGCGCACCGTGTCGCCGGGGCGAAATTCGGGGAGGTCTTTGCGCAGTTGCGCTTCATGGAGTTTGGCTATAACCGGATTCATGTTCCTATTCCCTGCAGACCCACTCAGGCGGGGCCAGCTCTTCAAAGGCAAACGCTAATTATAGCCAAATATCCACAATTTACCTAGCGCATTCAAAGGCCGGGAAGCTAAACGGTGCCGCTAGCGCGATGTTGCAGAACCTATGGCGTAAATCAGGGACAGTAACCAAACAAGAAAAATGAATACCGTCCACAGAATCATCAGTATAGAGGATGCTGAGATCAAGAAGTTCGCCGGAGGTTTCTCCTTAGACTCCGGCCACTGGTGACCGCAGGAATCGCATTCCCAGAGACTGCGGTGAAGCGGCCGAGGTCCACCGAGGAGGGCACGAGTGTAGTCCACTGGCTTGTTCAATCCCTGGAAGGAAATTTCAAGTGACCTGCACTTGGGGCAGCGAGGTTGCTAAAACTCCCCGATTCCCTCTACGTCAAATCTCTCCAGAATAGGTTGATCTAACAAGCTCGAAGCTTCTTCAGCGCCCGACTTTCTTACGCACAGCTTGATGCCGCCGAGAAAATTGGACCAAAACCAGTCCATCCGGATCGTGTTCTCATCCGCTAGGAAGCACTCGATAGCCGCAGAGTCCAGAATGCTATCGAAAAGGAGGGCGTCTGGCAGATCTCGAAACCGGCGGATGACAAGAAACCGCTGGTCCTCGTATTGGGCGTGAGAGTTTGCCATGGCGAGCCAAATGTATAGGAGAGGGAGCCCCTATCAAAGGAAAATACTCTTGAGTTATTCTATAGAGTTATTAGCATGAGTCGTGCAACTTGGGCGCGTAGTCGCATGCTCGGAGACCGACCAGTCGCTCGGCCACGGATGGCTCTACTTTTGACTCCTGGTACCCCTTAGAGTTATGAATTGCCTGGTCTGGTTTCGCGTGGGCGTGAGCACTAGGGTGAACCGATACGCGTCAGGAGTTAAGAAAATGAGCCTTGAAAAAAAGACCGCCACAAACGTCAAGCAAGCTGTGCCATTTTTCCGTGTTTCGAACATGGAAGAATCACTCCGCTTTTACGTCGAAGGCCTTGGCTTTGCGATGACCAAGAAATGGATAGACGAGGGCAAACTCCGCTGGTGCTGGCTTGAAATCGGCGACGCGGCCTTGATGCTGCAAGAGTTTCGGAAAGAAGGACACGATTCCTGGAAACCGAGCTGCAAAAGGGGAGAGGGCGTATCCATCAACTTCATGTGTGAAGACGCGCTGGCGATCTATCGTGACGCGGCATCTCGGGGAATTAAAGTAAGCAGAAACCCATTCGTCGGAAATGGTTTGTGGGTGGTGCCTTTCTCGGACCCCGACGGCTACCGGATCGATTTCGAAAGCCGCACGGACGTCCCCGAGGAGACGGAGTACTCTTCGGAGCATCACTGATTCGGAACCTGCTGCTGGGCTAAGCCTGCGCCGCCACGGAAGCGCTTCGGCGAATGACGGTTTCCGCGAAACGTTCCATTTCTTCGAGTTGCGGGCTGAATTGCAGCAGGACGAGGTCCACGCCAGCGGCTTCAAATTGCGCGAGCCGCTCGGAAACTTGCTCCGGCGTGCCCACCAAGCCCGAACGCAGGCCGCGATTCGAAACGGAATAGTCTTCAAGAGAAACGCGCTGCTCGAGTTGCGTTCCCGCAAGCCATTGCTGGTAGTTGGCATAGCCGGCCGCGGACTGCTGAACGTCGGTGATGCGCTTCAGCTCGTCCTGCGCCTCGCGCTCTGTTTCTCGCACGATGGCATAACCCGCGACGCCAAATTTCAGCGGCGGCAGTTTGTGCCGCGCGCGGCGTGAGCGCAAATCCGCTATTTTTTCGCCGACGCGCTCCGGCGGGTCGCCGTGCATCAGGTATGCGTCGCACTTCTCGGCAATGAGGTCTTTCGCCGCTGGCGATTCGCCTCCCGCGTAAAGTATCGGATGCGGCTGAGCCACCGGCTTGGGTTCGAGGACATTGTCTTCGACGCGGTAGTACTTTCCCGCATAAGAAAAATGATCGCGGGACCACACGCCGTGCAACACGTCGAGCCACTCACTGGTGCGCGCGTAGCGGTCGTCATGTTGCTCAAAGCCCACGCCGTACTTCTTCGCTTCATCCGCCCACCAGGACGACACCACGTTGAGCGTTAGCCGCCCGTTGCTGATGCGGTCGATGTTCGCGGCCTGCTTCGCAAGCAAAGCAGGCAGATGGAACGTCGGCCGCACGGCGACCATCAGCTCGATTCGTTCGGTCACCGCGGCAAGCGCGGCCGCGGTTGACCACGCGTCAAGCGACGGCGCTTCCACGCCCTTGATGTCGTTCAGATTCAATTCGGCGATGAGTGTGAGGTCGTAGCCAATCTGTTCGCTGCGCTGCGCGAGCTTTTTCACGTACGGCCAGGTCGCTTGCATGTTTTCGTCCGCGACGTTGCGCAGCCAGCCGCCAAAAACGGGGAGCCAGTAGCCGTATCTCATCGCACGCTCCCCGCCGAGACGAAACCGCCGCTCCGGCTGGCCTCGTGAATCCGCGCTTCGCTGATGAGATACTCCGCCAGCCGCGCATACGGATTGAAGCCAATCATGCGCTCAGGGTCGGAAACAAAATTCGAGAGCGCGTTAATGTCGTAATAGAGGAGCCGCCCGGTGCGGTTGTCGATGACGTACTCGATGCCGCCGACTTCAATGCCGGCGACTTCCATGATGCGCTCGACATCGTCGATGACTTGACGCGGCGGCTCGTAGGCTTCGACGGTGAGCCCCGACTTCGGGGCGTCGACCGGGCAAGCCAAACGCGTGAGTTCCTCGCCCTTTGTGTTTTTGCAAATGTCCGCTGGGCAAAGGTCGAACGTATCGCCGGTAATATGAATCTGAATCGCGTAGAGGTATTCGCCGCCGAGAACTTCCACTCTCGTGATCACGCCGTCGCGAGCGGTAAAGAATTCCTGCACGAGCGCCGTGTTATCGATTCCGAACAACAGGCTATTCTCTTCAACCGCCTCTCGCAATTCGTCTGGCGAATTAAACTTCTTTATCCCCGCGCCGCTGCCGCCGATATTTGGCTTGATGATGAGCGGATACCCGATTGCCTCGGCCGCGCTTAACGCTTGCGATGGATGGTTGATCACCCGCGCTTTGGGATACTGCAATCCCAGCGCTTCAAGCACCGTGCACTGCAAAGCCTTGGAAATTTCGTGCGTGAATGCGCGAGAGCCGTTCACCACGCGAACGCCCTTTTCTTCCAGATGAGACAGATAGTTGAGCGTGTAAAAAATCCCGTGGCCGACTCCGCGCTGCCAGGCGGAGGGGCTCATGCGATTAAAGAGCAGCGAATACTCGCGCTCCTTTGCGGCGACATCATATTGATGGTTCCGCGCGTCAACCCGTACCCAATTCACGCCGCGCCTGTCGAGTTGTTCGAATAGCGGCTTGAACCAGTGCTGCTGCTCGTAGTAAATCGCGATGGGTTTCCCTTCGCCCTGTTCCTTGGCGTTCCCGCTTGCCGCATTGCTCATGGCACTGTGCTCCTCATTCACTTAACAATGAAAAAGGGCCGCTTATTCCAAGCGGCCCTGGATTCCTTTTAGGTTTAGACTTGAACTAGACCGAAGGACTCTCCATGCCGCTTACGGCGGTACACATACAAGCGCAGCATGGACACGCGCAGGCCTGCCCGCAGTCGCTAATGCCCTGCGAGGTGCGCACATAAACGGCCTGGATGGTCGCCTTCACAGAACCCTCAGTATACCGCCCCGGAATATCAGCGCAACAACAAATCCGGCCGGTTACGCTGGGTCTTTTCAAGTGCCGCCGCGCGGCGCCAGTTTGCAACTTCCGCGTGATTGCCCCCGATCAGGACTTCGGGCACTTTCCAGCCGCGAAATTCCGCCGGCCGGGTGTAATGCGGAAAATCCAACAATAAATGGTTTGCGGTTCGTGAGCCGTGAACTTCTCCTGCGAGACCAAGCTCGGGGGCAGCTTGGAGGGGCACAGCACGCCGTGCCCCTCCAGAGAAAACATCTCCCGCCGAAGCCGGATTTTCGCTGAACGATTCGTTCTGCGCTGACGCTTCATTCCCCAGCGCACCAGGAATAAGCCGCGTCACTGCATCAATGACCAGCATCGCGGGAAGCTCCCCGCCGCTCAGCACAAAGTCACCAACAGAGATCTCTTCCGTGGCGAGGTGATCGGCCACACGCTCGTCGACTCCTTCATATCGTCCGCAGAGAAAAACGAGGCGATCAAGCTCCGCAAACCGTCGCGCAGTCTCCTGACGGAAAAGTTTCCCGGCAGCCGACAGGAGCACAATCGCCGTCCTCGGCAGGCGAACAGCTGGATGTTCGGCGCTGCCCAAGCTGTGGCCAACAAGGGCTTCGGCCGCTTCGAATAGCGGCTCCGGCTTGAGCACCATCCCCTCGCCGCCGCCGAATGGCCGGTCATCGACGCTCCGGTGGCGGTCCATGGTGAATTCTCGCAAATCCTGGATGTGGACCTCAACAAGACCCGTCTCGCGAGCCCGCCGCAGGATCCCGTGATCAAGCGGACCAGTAAAAAATTCCGGAAAAATGGTAATCAGGTCAAAACGCATCGCTCGTGTCAGTCTAACTTACCCGCAGTTTATGCCCCATCGTTCAAATCGCGAAGCCCGTCCGGAAGCTCCACATCGATTCGCCGCGCGGCCGTATCGATTCGTGAGCAAATATCCTCTGCTAGAGGAACCAGCAGTTCTCCAACATGCGTATCGACAACAAGAAGCGGCGTTCCGGCCACTCCCTCGCCCGTGAATTGAACATCCTTGACCACGCCTAGCAGAGACGGGGCGGTTGACAGCGAGCATGGCGAGGAGGAAACAGTTGGAGGCTCTATTGCGGTTTCAAAGACGGAACAACCAATCAGTTCGTCTACAAAATACTGGCCCGCGGCGAGTCTCACTCGTTTTTCAATCGGCAGCAGCACCTCGAGCCCGCGAAATTTCTCAGCCTCCGAAATGGAACTGCAACCTTCGAAATGAAAAACGACCTGGCCTTTGTGGTTCTGGCTAAGCCAGCAGGATTTCACTGCGGCAAGGCGCGGCTCGAGTGACCCGGAGGCGTCACTCGCCCCAAGAAAGACTTCGGTCAATTGTGTCAACCGTTCGGGAAAGTCGGTGAGGAGTTCCGCAGCTACTTCGCCTTTATTGCCGCGAGGACGTAGAATCCTCGCGACGATGACCCACCGCTGGGCTTCGGAGCTCAATCTTCGAGTATCTCGAGCGTGTAGCGCTTCTTCACCTTCATACCTGCGGCACCAAGCAGCGTGCGCACCGCTTTGGCTGTGCGCCCCTGTCGTCCGATCACCTTGCCTAGGTCTTCCGGATGCACCCGCAGCTCAAGAACGGTCACCTGCGAGCCGTCGACCGGGCGGACCTCGACATCTTCGGGATGGTCCACCAGCGCTTTGGCTATGGCTTCGACCAGCTCTTTCATCCTTCACCTCCACGTGCTCGATCTTCCAACGTGCCGTGGAAAAGGCGCCCCCGGGCTGGCAGGGGATGCACAAAAGATGGGGACTTCGCTAGGTTTACGCGATCTTTTGTTGGCGGATGAAGCTACGTACGGTGTCGCTGGGCTGGGCACCTACTCCGAGCCAGTGCTTAATGCGGTCGACGTTGAGCTTGATCTCCGCGGGCTTCTTTAGCGGATCGTATGTCCCCACCGCTTCCACGACACGCCCGTCGCGGGGCCGCGTCCTCTCGATGACCACGACGCGGTAAAACGGTTTCTTCTTCTTGCCAATCCTGGATAAACGAATAGTGAGCACTAACTAATGCCTCCACCACCTATCTTAGCCTGTACAGGCAGCTTGCGGCAATCGAAGAGTCGGGGTATCGGTTTGTCTCCGGTGTGGACTCCAGATCGGCTCGAAAGGGCGATGACTTATCCAAACGGGGCCTGGATACATTCACCATGCCGTTTCCGCGCCACCTGTAGCCATCCGTAAACTTAGCAATCGCAATGTATCCCCGACGGCGCGATAATGCCCGCAGCACATTGGAGGAGTTATGAGCGAAAAGAATGAAGTTTCACGCCGCGAATTTTTGACCAACGTCGCCACGGGCGCTGCCACAATCACCATTGTGCCCAGGCACGTCCTCGGACGCGGCTTTACTCCCCCCAGCGATATGCTCAACATCGCTGGTATCGGCGTTGGCGGAATGGGCCGCTCCAATCTGATCAACCTCGCCAGCCAAAACATCGTGGCCCTCTGCGACGTCGACTGGGGCTACGCCGGCAAATCGTTTGACCGCCTGGACACCGAAATCCCCAACCTGCAAACTCGTATCGACCAGCCTGATCCGCCACCCGCTCCCGGCCAACCTCCCGTCGAGTTCGATCGCGTTAAGGCCAAGGCCCGCCTGGAGGGAATGATTCGTCTGAAGAATGAGCACCTGCCGAAGGCCAAGCGCTACCAGGACTATCGCGACATGCTCGAGCACCAAAAGGACATCGACGCCGTCCTCGTCGCCACTCCCGATCACATGCACGCGCACATCGCCCTCGCCGCCATGGCTCTCGGCAAGCATGTCTACGTTCAGAAGCCGCTTGCCTGGTCCATTGATGAAGCCCGGCAGCTTGCCCGGCGCGCAAAGGAAACCAAGGTAGCCACGCAGATGGGCAATCAGGGTCATTCTTTCAACGACGCGCGCGCCACCGTCGAATACATTCAAGCCGGCGCTATTGGTGAAGTTCGCGAAGTTCATATTTGGACCAACCGCCCGCTGGGTTTCTGGCCGCAAGGTGTGCCGCGTCCCGCTGTCCTCAAAGAGCCCGCCGAATCTCTTCGCTGGAACGGACCGGGCGTCAACGCCCGTCTCGCAGCTGCCATGGCTGGCGATTACCCCGTTCCCGACAAGCTATCTTGGGATCTTTTTCTCGGCGTCGGCCCAAAAGTGGACTATCACCCCATCTATCACCCGTTCAACTGGCGCGGATGGTCGGATTGGGGCGTCGGCGCCATCGGCGATATGGGCGCGCACTTGATCGACCACTCAATGTGGGCGCTTAATCTCGGCTTGCCGACTAGCGTTGAGACGGTCTGCACACCATTCAACGGCGTCTGCTATCCCCATGCCACACAAACTTTTTACGAATTCCCCGCGCGCGGTCCCTTGCCGCCCGTAAAGCTGACCTGGTATGACGGCGGCCTCATGCCCAACAAGCCCGAGGAACTTGGCGACGAAGATTTGAACAAAGGCGGCGGCGCCCTGCTCATCGGCAGCAAAGGCAAGCTGCTTCACGATACCTACGGATTGAAGCCTCGCCTGCTGCCCAAGTCCCTTCACGATTCCTACGGCAAGCCTCCCCAGAAGCTGCCCCGCATCGAAAACGAAGACCATGAAATGAATTGGGTGAACGCCGCCAAAGGCAAAACGGAAACTTCCTGTCCGTTCGAATACGCCGCGCGCCTGACCGAAGTCATGCTCCTTGGCGTCGTCGCGCTTCGCGCCGGAAAAAAGATCAATTATGACGGCGCAAACATGCGCGTCACCAACGTCGCCCAGGCCAACGACTTCCTCCGCCGGGAATCCCGCGAGGGCTGGGCCTAACAATTGTTAACTGGGACCGCCGTGACTTGCGACCTTCAACCTAAGCGGTTGAGGCCGTTAAACGCGGCTGTCTTATAGCATTCCGCCAGGGTCGGATAATTGAAGACCGTGTTGATGAAGTACGTGATCTTGCCTTTGAGCTTGAAAACTGCTTGCCCAATGTGGAGAAGCTCGGTGGCATCTTCGCCGAAAATATGCACGCCGAGCAGCTCGAGCGTCTCCCGGTGAAAAAGCAGCTTCAGGCGGCCATCGGTGTGGCCGGTGATTTGGCCACGCGCAATCTCGCGGTAATACGCCACGCCAACTTCATAAGGAACATCGGCGTCGGTGAGCTGCTCCTCGGTCTTCCCGATGAAAGAAATCTGGGGAATCGTGTAAATCCCGTACGGATAACTTGCGGGATCCGTTTGCACCTGTAGCCCGAACGCCCGAGCCGCGGCGATGCGCCCCTGCTCCATCGAGACCGACGCCAGGCTCGGGAAGCCGATCACGTCGCCCACGGCAAAAATGTGTGCTCGCGAGGTGTGGTAATCCGCATCCACTTTGATGCGCCCACGATCGTCGGATTCAATTCCGGCGGCAGCGAGGTCCAGCATGTCCACGTTGCCTTGCCTGCCAACCGCATAGAGCAGGGCATCGCCGTTGATGCGTTTTTTGCTGACCAGGTTCGCCGCCACTTTTCCGTCGGGCAATTCCTCCACGCTCTCGACTTCCTCGTTGAGTCGCAACGTGGCGCGGTGATCGCGCATATGGTAAGTCAGCGCCTCAACCATTTCCGTGTCGGCAAATTCCAGCAGCCGCGGCCGCTTCTCCACGATAATCACGCGCACGCCGAGCGTCGCAAACATGCACGCGTACTCGACTCCGATCACGCCGCCGCCCACCACGATGAGCGTCCTGGGAATCTGCGGCATGGTAAGAATTTGGTCGCTGTTGATTATTGTTCGTCCGTTGATAGGCACCTTCGGATTGATGGCCGGCTTCGTGCCCGTGGCTACTACAAAGAACTGCCCTTCCAGTTCGGTGTAGCCATTGCCGTTTTCCACGCGAAGATGGTGCGCGTCAATGAATTTTCCGAAACCGTGGATGACGTCCACGCCGTTGCGCTTGAGCTGGTCTTGGGTGACCGCTACTTCATTCTCAATTACGTGCTGTACGCGGAAATTCAAGTCCGCCATCGTCACGTTCTCTTTGACGTTGTAATTCGATCCGTAGAAATTCTTCGTGTAGAAACCGGAAAGATGCAGCACGGCTTCGCGCATGGTCTTGCTGGGAATAGTGCCGGTGTTGATACATACGCCGCCGATCGCGGCCTGCTTTTCGACCACCGCAACGCGCTTTCCGGCCTTCGCTCCCTGGATGGCGGCACGCTGGCCCCCTGGTCCGGAGCCAATCACAATCAGGTCATACGGTTGCATTCGACCAGTCCAGCGAGTCTTCTTTTGAAGCCCCGTAAGGCGGCGTATTCATCGCAACAGGAGTATAAACGACGCTCTGGTTTCGGAGCGTGGGAATTTGCGGTGGCTCGCCATCGCTTGTCGCCAACTGCATGAAATGTTCGTGCGCGGATACTCCGCAGCCATTGCGCACCGCGCGCGACCGCGAATATGCCCAGTTCCGGCTTTTGCAGAGCTAACAAATAACGGAGATGCGTTGCGGAGGGGGTAACGAGCCACAGGAATGCTATTCTCCTACCGTTGATTTGAGGTGCGGCTTGCGATACAGCATTCTTTGGATGCTCATTCTTGTTTTGTGCCTTGCCGTATTCTGCGCTGCGGAAAATGGAAACCAGACTCGAGAGCCGGCCAAGCGTTTGGAAAACTCCATCTTTGGGGGACTGGTCAAGCCCGATGAACCTGGTTTTGCATTGTTGCTTCGTTATGGCGAAAGAAACGCCTACATCCGAGCCGAGGGTGTGCGCGATCTCCGTTCGAAAGCAAAAATCGATGCGCATACAAACTTCCGCCTCGCGTCCTTCACCAAGCAGTTCACAGCAATGGCCATTATGCTGCTCGTCCACGACCGGAAGCTGCGCTATGACCAGACACTCACGGAAATATTCCCGGATTTTCCCCCTTACGGCAAGGACATCACGATCCGGAGTCTCCTCAACCACACCGGCGGTTTGCCTGATTACGAAGATTTGATGGATGCCCAGGAAAAGGCCAATGGTCCGGTCTGGTCGCCTGAGCACCAAATTCAGGACGTCGAAGTGCTTGCACTCTTGAAAAAAGAAACAAAAGGAAAATTTGCTCCTGGAACGAGTTGGTCTTACAGCAATTCCGGCTACGTCGTACTCGGGCTGATAGTCGCCAAAGCTTCGGGGACGTCCTACGGAGATTTTCTCCGCTCAAGAATCTTTTCCCCGCTACACATGGATCAAACCGTCGTCTATCAAAGGGGAAAAAATGAAGTTGTGAATCGCGCCTACGGCCACTCAAATGAAGGCGGTGCGCTGAAGGAGACCGACCAAAGTTCAACCTCGGCCACGCTCGGCGACGGCGGTGTCTATTCCAATCTTGAAGATCTTGCTAAGTGGGACGACGCGCTGCGAAATCGCACTCTGCTCGACGAAAAAGAGATGCAGCCCGCGCTCGCGCCCGTGAAACTCAACGATGGCTCCCAGCCCCACTGGCCTACAGAAGCCAACGACGACAATCTGCACCCCGGCAAGCCCGTTTTTTACGGCTTCGGCTGGTTCCTCGATCCGTATCAAGGACATCCGCGCACCTGGCACACGGGAACCACGATGGGCTTCCGCACCGTCATCGAGCGCTTCACCGCCGGCAACCTGACGGTCATCATCCTCTGCAATCGCACCGATCTCGACCCCGAGTCCCTCTCACTGAAACTCGCTGACCTCTATCTGTCCTCCCATTAATCTTGCCCACTGCCTCTTGCCAGCTTTTCTTGCTTCATTGACTTCAAGAATGAATCTTGTTTGTAGAAATAACATGCGGGTACATAATTCGCCTTCATGAGTGAGGCAACTTGCAGCGCCTGCGGGCTAAAGGCCCCGATTCGCTCCCTGTTTGACCTGAACGGGCAGACTTACTGCGAACCTTGCGTCCGCACAGCGTCCCAGAACGCCCGTGGAAGCGGCCAACCAAGCATGTACATGCCTCTTATCAGCCGCTCCATCTGCGCGCGCTGCAACACGTTCATCGCAAGCGATGCAAGCGCTACGCAAATCGGAAGTGCCCGCTTTTGCTCCACCTGCGCACCACTTATCAAGGACTGGGATTACCCAGTCTGGCTCAAAATAAGCCTGGCTTCTCTTCTTCTCCTTCTTGTTGTCGCGCTCGTTCATGGCCGGAAGTATTTTCACGCGGGCCGCGCTTTATACATCGGTGAACGCCTCGTCGGCGAAGGAAAATTCGCCAACGCGCTGCCGTATTTGAAAGAAACTTTGACCATCGCGCCTGGCTCGGACAAAGCTTCGCTGCTCGCCGCCAAGTCCGCGCTTATGATCGGCGACGTCGCAAGCGCCGATAAAGCTCTTCATGACCACGATGGCGGCCACTACGAAGACGGCCAAAGCGCGCAATTCCTCGAGGTTAACAGCCTCTGGGATCGCGCCAATGAGGCGTTCAAAAAAGCCGACCAGGCCGGAAAGCTCGCACAGCAAGACGGAAAGAGTGCTCAAGCCGCCAAGCTCATGCATGACGCTGCTTCCCTTTACCCGCAGCTGCCTGGCTTTGCCTTTGCCGCTGAATCACTCGATGGAGGCGCCGCATTTGAGCGCCGCGATTTTGATTCTTTCTTGACAGTTTCTGAGAACCAGTGGAAGGAACAACCCGCCTCGGAGACCGCTGCCCAGCTCGCAAGTGCGCTCTCGTGCAAATACGCAGTCACAGGCACGATCGATTTCCGAAAGCGTGCCGAGGAAATGATGGATAAGGCCCGCCAGCTCGCGCAAGGCGATTCCGAGGCCCTAAAATCCCTCGACGAATACGTTCCTCGAATTCAGTATCGGCTTAATTCTCGAAAGATCATCACCAAGCAAGGGTACGACCATCTTTTCCGCAACGGCAAAAGTTCCGCCAAATAAGGAGAAAATCGCGTGTTCTTCATTCCCGGCCCCGTGATCGCTGCCCTGACATTCCCCGGCGTCATCATTCATGAGGCCGGTCACCTCTTTTTCTGCCGCCTCTTCAAGCTGCACGTTTTCGACGTCTGCTTCTTTCGGTTCGGAAACCCTGCGGGTTATGTCGTTCACCAGCAGAGCGAGAATTTTATCGCCCAGTTCTTTGTCAGCATGGGCCCTTTCTTCGCGAACACACTTCTCTGCGTCGTCTTTTGCAGCGCAGCCTTCCTTCCCGTATGGGAACTCAAAGTCTTCGATCCGCTCGCGTACTTCTTCTACTGGCTCGGCCTTTCCATCGGCATGCACGCATTTCCCTCGACACAGGATCTCTCCCATCTCTGGGCAATGGCTCCTGCCCTCGCCAAAAAAGGCAATCCGCTGGCAATTCTAAGCTTGCCTCTGGCCGGCCTTTTGGTTGTTGCCAATTATGCCCGCGTCGTCTGGGCCGATTTGGGATACGGCATTCTGGTTGGAGTTCTGGCCCCGATCGCCATCTTCAAGGCCCTGGCGCATTAAGTTCGCGTCACTTTCAGGAAAGACCTGCGAGTTTCCCCAAACCCTTCATCTTCACCCGCGCAGCCATCGCCCCGTACTGCTTCATCATCGTGCGCATCTGCATGTACTGCTTCAAGACCTGATTCACATCTTGCACGGTCGTCCCGCTGCCCTTCGCGATTCTCTTCCGCCGCTTCCCATCAATAATATTGTGATCTTGCCGCTCCTGGTTCGTCATCGAGTTGATGATCGCCTCGACCTGCTTCAGCTTCCCCTCATCGACTTTCGCGTCCTTCGGCAAATTCTGCAGCGGCCCCATTTTTGGCAGCATGTCCACAAGCTGTTCGAGCGGCCCCATCTTGCGAATTTGTTTCAGCTGGTCGCGGAAATCTTCCAGTGTGAATCCTTCTTTGCGCAGCTTGCGCTCGAGTTCCGCGGCGGCCTTCTTGTCAACCGTTTGCTCCGCGCGCTCGATCAGCGACATGATGTCGCCCATGCCCAGCACGCGCGAAACGATGCGCTCGGGATAAAATCCTTCCAGCGCGTCGTATTTTTCGCCGAGTCCCACGAACTTCACCGGTGCTCCAGTAACTTTTCCTATCGAAAGCGCCGCTCCACCGCGCGCGTCGCCGTCCAGCTTTGTCAGGATGACCCCCGTCAACCCGAGCCGCTTGTGAAACTCGCCCGCCGACCGTACCGCGTCCTGCCCAATCATAGCGTCCGCGATAAATAGAATTTCGCTCGGCTGCAGCTCTTTCTTCAGCGTGCTCAATTCGTTCATCAAGTCGTCGTCAATGTGCAAGCGCCCGGCCGTGTCCACAAGAATCACGTCGCTCGCCGAAAGTTTTGCTTCTTTAATCGCGCCTTTGACGATTTCGAGCGGCTTGTCCGTCCCCGCTCCGGGCCACAGCGCCGTGCCCACGGCCTTCGCCACTTGCGCGAGTTGCTCTCGCGCCGCAGGACGGTAGACGTCTGTCGAAACCACCAGCGGCCGGTGCCCATGTTGCACCAGCCACTTTGCCAGCTTGCCCGTCGTGGTCGTCTTACCAGACCCCTGCAAGCCCACAATCATCCACACCGACGGCGGCCGCGAAGCAAACAGCGGCTTGGCATGTTTTCCAAGCAGCGCCGTCAGTTCATCGCGAACCACTTTGACCACTTGCTGGTCCGGTGATAGTTGGAGCATGACCTCGCTACCTAGCGACTTCGCGCGAATGTTCGCCAGCAACTCGTCGGTCACGCCCACGTTCACGTCGCCTTCCAGCAATGCCTCGCGAATCTCCGCAAGCGCCGCGTCCAGGTGCTCGTCCGTGAGCTTCCCCTGCCCGCGCAAATTCTTAAATGTCCGTTGCAGCTTTTCTGTCAGGTTTTCAAACATAAGTATCTACTGATGCCTCAGAACTGGCCCTTATAAGGATAGCAAGGCTAGGCAGGCAAGTGCACGAAGAGGTCGCGTGAATCGCTCAATCACGCCTCCCACTCCACTCAATCTTAAAAATGTCATTCCGAGCAGAGCGAGGAATCTGCTTTTCACTTCCCCAAGCTCAATAATGCCAGGCAACCGTACTCTCTCCCGCCGGCGCATTCTTCGTAATATGCTCCGCCATCCACTTCACCAGATTCGCTGTCGAAGTCGGCTGCCACCCATGCCCCTTCATCGGCCGCCCATACTTGAATTCGCAATCGCACGGCGGATCCTTCAGCTCTTTCATCGCCTCTTCCAGCTTGTACACCGCCAAGTTCAAATAAAAATTGTCCATGTCGCCCACATACACATGGATCTTTCCCCGCAACTTCGGCCCCAGCGTCGCCCAATTCGTCCGAATGTTGTAGCTCAAATCGTACCCGTGGTCGCGCATGTACAACGCGACGCTGTGGTCGATCTTGCCCGTCTGCTTGTCCCACAACGGCTTCGGATAGCCATCCTCCCCCATCGGCCCGTACGCCGCGTCCCAAATTTCAATTTGCTCGCCCGAGCGGTTATGGCTTCCCAAGACATCTTCCGTCTGGCTGAACTGTTGAATCGTTATCTCGTCCTGCCCCTCGGACGTCCGCTCGATATAACGCGGCACCTGCACCCACTTGTGTCCCGGCGCGAAAAACGCATTATCATCTTCGTACGCATTCACCGTCCCATACCGCCGAAAATCAATCGAGTCCGGGTAAAACGTCCACGTGCCGCCGAAAAAGTCCGGATAGAACACCTGCGCTCCCAACGATTCCCATCCGCCCGTCGACCCGCCCGTCAACACGCGAGCGTACGGCTTCGGAATCATCCGGAAATGCGCTTCCAGATACGGAATCATTTCCTTCACAAGGGCGTCTCCATACGGCCCGTTGTTCACCGAATTCACGGCGTACGAATCGT
Organism: Candidatus Acidiferrum sp.; assembly: GCA_041486245.1. Classification (GTDB taxonomy): domain Bacteria; phylum Acidobacteriota; class Terriglobia; order Acidiferrales; family UBA7541; genus Acidiferrum. The sequence continues at coordinate 8,589 of JBGPLB010000035.1, read as the reverse complement.
CGTAATACGGTGTCGGATGCTGGAACGTGACCGCGATCATCCGCGGAAAATTATCCGAATTCCACGACTGATAAAACTCATAGCCCGATTCGCGGTTGAGATCGCTCAACCTCGCGCGCATCTCAGCGCTGACTGGCTGATCCTCGGTGGAAAATCCAAACGGCGCCCACAAACCGAAATGGCTATGCTCATAAATCACCGGATAATGCGCATTTGGATGTTCGTCATAACCCTTCGGCAGCAACACAATCGCGCCAATGTACATTGGGTGTCCCCAGAATTTCGTCAGCATCGCACTCTGAATCTTGATGTGCTTCACCCACGCCGTATCCGCCGGCTCCTCAATCGGCGGAATGACTTTCGTCAAGCTCAGTTTGATGTCGTATCCCGCCGCCGGATCCCAATGCACTTTCTGCACTTCGCTATACAGATTTCCCGGCGAGCGGTTAAAGTGCTGCCCCTCCCACTGGTCCATGTGCAGCCAGACCGTGTGCCCATCCGCGCGATGAAACTCCGTATAAATATTCATAATCGCCTGCACGTAATAGTCGCCCGCGGGAATATCGCGCAGGCTGCGTATGGGCGCCCCTGGAGTGCTCGCATCAATCGCCGCGGTCTGTTCCGGCGCCATCGCATTTACGTCCACGCCAAACAGCGGTCCCGAATCTCCCCAGCCTCCCGCCGTCAGCCGCGGTTCGGGCTTGTCTTTCGTCGTAATCACGACAAACACGCGTCCCGTAATCGCTCCCGCGTGCACCAACGCCGGAAACGAAACTTCAAATTTCTTGCCTGCCGCTTGTGGCGCGGCCCACCCAACACTCGTCGCAAGCAAAGAACTTGCTGTACACACCAGTGCGCAGAAAATATTTTTCAGATTCATTTTCATTTCGCTCTCCCACTCGCGTCGTGAGCGTACTACACCGTCCGCTCAGCACCCAAAACCTTCTGCTTATGCGCCCGCCACGCTCGAAACCTAACCCGCGCTTTCCACAATCGTGGCGCCCCACTCGTCCGGGCTCACGTCCCGCGCGTGCCGCGAGAACAACCAGTGGTGCCCCTCCAGGTCCTCTACCGCAAACTGAAATTCGCCGTACTCCGTCTCATGCGGCTCCTCCAGAATCTTTGCCCCCGCCGCCTTCGCTTTCTGAAAATGAGCCTCCACATCCTCGACGAACACCGTCAAACTCTGTGTTCCGTAACCAATTTCCGACGGGCTCGCGCAACCCGGTCGCGCCTGTTTGACCATGATCCAGGCGTTCCCCAGGTGCATCTGCGCCCCGCTCGGCGCAGCCCCATACCGATAGTGCTCTGTGAAGCCAAACGCTTTACCGAGCCACCCAATCGCGGCAACTAAATCCAGATACATTACGTGTGGCAGCACGGTATCCGGCGGCACGGACCGATTCTCCATCATCGCCTTTCCTCCCGCTTATTGTCTTCTGAAGAAACAAGGAGCCTGAGTTCGGAGCCACAAGAATAAACGATAGTTATGTGCCTGGACACTCTGTTGCAAAAAAGCGCCAGCCCAGAGGCTGTCTCAGCCACAACGGATCCGCACTATTCCGCACCCCGTCGCTCGCGCAATAGTGTCACCGCCTTGTTTTCGTCGCCAGGAAACAACTTCGCGTACCCCAGCGGCGTGCACTCCACGATTTCTCCCGGCCGCTCATAGTGCCCCGGGAGTTTCGCGCGCACCGACAGGTCCGCACCGCGCTCCACCAATAACTGCGTCACCGGCAATCCCCAATCAAAAAACTGTGTCACTGCGTGAAAGATTGGCGTCTGTCCACCGGCGCCATTCTCATCCACTACCGCGCGGGCATTGACGTCTGCCCCGCGTTCCAATAGCAGCCTCGCTGCCTCCACGTTGCCGTACTCCGCCGCCACGTGCAGCAGCGTCGCTCCTTGCAGCTTCAGCAGCCGCGCGCCCGTGCTCCCAAAATCCAGTTCGGCGAATTGCCGATGCACAAGCGCGGGCTCAGCCTCGACCTCTTCCGCCAGACGATCAAGCCGCCCGCGCAATAAGTCCAGAACGGGTGGCACCTCGTATTTCGTGGCGCAGCCCACTTGGATAAGAATGTCCATGCACTCGGCAAGCTGCCGCGAGCGCCCATACGTCCCGATGACATAATCCAGCGCCGTACCCGGATACTTCCGCCCCGCTTTCGCGCAGTTCGGATTCGCTCCATGCTCCAAGAGCCATTTGATCGGCCCTGGTTCCACGGTCTCGCACGGTGCAAATAGGATCGGAAAATATCCATTCCACTCGGCATTCACGTCTGCGCCATGCGCCACAAGCAACTCCATCATGGGAATCCGCTGCCCGAGAAGTGCCGCTCGCATCAGCGGCCCGTCGCCGCCCTGATGCACGTCCGACCCGTTCTCGATCATCCATTCCGCCATGGCCAATCTCGCCGGACTGGGCGCCTCCCACGGCACTCGGCATTCCGCCACCCAGGTCAGCGGCCCGTTCTTGCCATAACCCAGCGGAGCGCGATGCAGCGCAGGATTGCGTGTCATCAAGCTCTTGACCCGCTTCAAGTCATTCGTATCGATTGCCAGCTTGAGCTGTCCTATCTCTTCGAGCGAATCCACGTGCGCCTTCAATTTCGGCCAGCTCGCAAATCCATAACGACGCGCAATCTCAAATTGCGCTGAACTGAGCGAATCAGCCTCGCCTGCCTTGACTAAATCCTTGGCTTGATTTTTCAAATGCTGGAGATTTGGACGTTCGGGTAGCGGACGCGGCGCGTCCTCGGAATGGGTTGGCACAACGACCTCCTCTCATCAACTCGCCCTTTGTCCGCATATCGGGCTGAAAGAAGGTACGCAATTCTCAATGGAACTCAGGTGGGCTTCTGCCCTTTCCGCGGACTGGATGCGTCCCTTACGCACGGGCATCCTACCACAATCCTCTTGAGCAGCGCGCCATCCGATCACTCTCCTCTTTTCTCTACATAGCTTCCTCACAGCTGCTAAGAGCACGCCCGGGAACCCGTGCGCATCCGCTCCGAAGTATGTAAAATGCGGCCTGCAAGAACGCTTCCAAATCAAAGGTGGCCACCATGGCAATCGAACGGCGTGAATTTCTGAAGACTACGGGAACGGCAATCACGGCAGGCGCAGCCGCCTTAGCGTTGGGTGGCAGGATTCTCGGCGCCAACGATCGCGTCCGCGTGGCCGTCTGCGGCGTGCGCGGCCGCGGCCAGGATCACATCCACGGCTTCTCGCGTGTCCCGGGCGTAGAGCTTGCCGCTCTCTGCGATATCGATGAAAACGTTTTGAACCAGCGCCTCGCCGGCGTCGAGAAGTTGGGTTTGCCGAAGCCCAAATCCTACGTCGATGTTCGCAAGCTCCTCGAAGACAAGGATATCGACGCCATCTCCATCGCCGCTCCCAATCATTGGCACTCGCTCATGGCCATTTGGGGCTGCCAGGCCGGCAAGGATGTCTACGTCGAAAAGCCCTGCTCGCACAACTGGTTCGAAGGCCGCCAACTCGTTCGCGTCGTAAAAAAGTACAACCGCATTTGCCAGCATGGCAGCCAGTCGCGCTCCAATCCCGGCATGATCGAAGCCATCCATCATCTCAGTGACGGCACGATCGGCGACGTCTACATGGCCCGCGCCCTTTGCTACAAATGGCGCGCGGGCATCGGCCACGCCACGCCGGAGCCCGTTCCCGCTGGTGTCAATTACGACCTCTGGACCGGCCCCGCTCCGCTCAAGCCCTTCACAAAAAATCGTTTTCACTACAACTGGCACTGGATCTGGGACACCGGCAACGGGGAAGCCGGCAACCAGGCCATTCACGAAATCGATATCGCTCGCTGGGGCCTCGGCGTTGGTTTCCCGGTATCCGTTTCCGCCACGGGCGGGCATTTCATGTTCGAGGACGACCAGGAAACTCCCAACGTTTTGAACGCCGTCTACTATTTCAACGATTCGAACGGCAAGCGCAAAATGTTGGAGCTCGAAATCCGCCACTGGATCACCAATCACGAAGCGGAAATCGGTACCGGCGCTTACGGAGCCAGCGCCGTTCCCCCCGCGGGACTCAACACCGGCTCAAGCAAGAAATCTGCCGACACGCAACAATCCCTCGGTCCGAAAGATGCCAAGACCAACACCATCGGCAACCTCTTCTATGGCTCGAAAGGCTTTCTCGCCATCGACGGCTACGACGCCTACAAAACTTGGCTCACCGATCAACTCGAACCCGGCCCCCACGGCAAAGCTGCCGGTGACCACTACGCGAACTTCGTTGATTGCATTCGCAGCCGTCGTGCCCAGGACATTCATTCCCCCATCGAGGAAGCACACATCTCAACAACACTTGTGCATCTGGCCAACGCTTCCTATCGCCTCGGCCGCACCCTGACGTTCGACCCCGCCACGGAACAAGTCGTAGGCGACGACGAAGCCAATCGCCTCCTCCGCGGCACCTATCGCGCCCCGTACGTCGTGCCCGAAGAAATTTGATCCACTGAGGTTTGTTCGCCCGCAAGTCGGCGCCGTGCCGCTTCAACTCGTGTCAGTCGCCCCGACCGTGCGCGTCCTGGTCGCCCAGCTCACAACACCGTCATTTCGAACGGAGCAGGCCGACGCTTTTTCTTTTCACGTTTGCTTCTGCAAACGTGTCGGCCTGCGGAGAGAGAAATCTCTCTTCGCTCTCTATGGATTGTTCCGGCTCGGCAGCTTCGGCGTCACACCGGAATCTCAATCGGTTTAATTAGAGTGTCTTCGTTTGGAATTGGCAGGCCGTCTTCCACCAAACTCTCTATATACAGCCCGATGGCCTCGCGAATATTCTCCACACCTTCCTCAATCGTTTCGCTCTGCGTATGGCACCCCGGCAACGTCGGACAAAAAACGTGATAGCCCCCTTCGTCTTCTTTCTCGAAAATCACTGTATACCGGTGCGACATCGCGGGCCTCCGCTCCCCATATTCTTGCCGAGTCCGCAATGCCGCGCACCGGACCGTTGCAAAACTAAGTCAGGAAGACCTCGCCCGGCAAAGTTGTAATGAGGATTAAAAGAAAGACAAACAGGATCACCACAAACAGAATCCTTGCATGATTCCGCCCAATAACTGCCGTTCCAGAAGCCACGGACTTGTTCGTCACCGCCACAATCCCGTGCACCCCAATCAGAACTGCCACAAAAAACAATTTGTAATGTAGCCAGCGCGCATGCAGATAGTAGCTTCGGTTTGCGCTGACCAGCACAATCCCGGCGACCACCGTGAGCAACGCACCCGGATCAGCAAATCCCCGCAAACAAATTCTCCCCATCCGCGCCAAAGTTCGCCGTACTTCCTCGGGCGCCTCCTGCGGGTACTGCGCCAAAACCACCGTCGTCATCAGCAATCCGCCCACCCACAGCACGAACCCAAACACGTGTCCCACCAGCGTCCATGCCACCATTCCACAATCCCTCGCCGCCAACTCTACCACCGCCATAGGCATTTTGCTTCCGAGCTCAGAAAAGGGTTTGCTCGGCGACGGTTCTGCACTTGCCGGGCTGCCCATTCTTGTAAGATAGGGTCGCTACAAGAATCCGATCCTCGAGGAAGGCAAGCTGATATTGGAAATATGCGAATGACCAAGACAATGAGTATCCGCATGGATCGCGACAACTACGAGTTTCTCGCCGAGCTCTCCAAAGCTGTGCGTGACCTCCTTGCTCGCGGCAGACTCCTGCTGGCCGTCGAGTGCTACAAAAAAGGAGAGGCTTCCCTTGGCAAAGCCGCCGAGCTTGCCGGCCTCCCTGTGGGACAAATGATGACCATCCTCACGGAGTTCGGCGTCGAAAGCAGAATCGACGACGCCGACTATCTCCAGAGCCTGCATCATCTAGCCAAAGTCTGGTAAGCGGCTGGGTCGGCCTCCGCGCAGTGAGTATCATCAAGCCACTCCACGCTTGTACGCAGCAGTGGCATCCTCTCCCCCATGTCGCGGTCGGGTGAAAAGAATCCAATGCGCGACCGAGCCGCCTATCAAGAAAGAAGCCTCGACGGCACCTCAGCGTTGCCCGCCGCGGGACTTTCAGATCTTTGGCGTCGACACACCAAAGTCGTCGCAACGACACTATTGCCCGCCGTCAGGAACGAATGTAGAAAGGAATCCTCTTGAGAGGAGCTGAAAATGCCAATTTCTTATCTCGGATTAACCGGTGCAGTCTTGAATTTCTTCGGCGGAGCCTTCCTCGTCTACGATTCCCTTCGCCCCCGAAGCAAAAACTTTGCCGCTGCCGGCGCGAAGGAATTTGCCGAAGAACAACAAAAACGCCTGCGCGAAGGGAAGAAGCCGCTTTACGAAACTCATGACAACAAGCCCCTGGCCACCGAGCTTCAATGGACAGTTTGGCTTGGACAGCGCAGTCTTCAGTGGACTTGGCTCGGCTTCTTGCTGATGTCTCTTGGCTTTCTCTTGGATGTGCTCAACCGGCTTTTTTATTCCGGTTCGTGATTGGAATCGTAAGCAGGTCAAGCCACATCTCTTCGATGGGCCCCTCTGCGGGCTTCTGCCCGCTCACGCTAAACGTCACCTCAAATTGTTCGTGAAATCTATAGGCGAACTCATTTCCCCCGATTTTTCTGATGTCCAAATCCGAACCCCAGCCAGACTCCTTCAGCTTTTCCAGCGCCGCATCCAACGCTTCAAACACAGGCACCGCCTCTTCACCGAGCAATTCCGTCAGCAGGGCGCGCTGAATCGCATATTCTTCCGTCGGTACCAAATGAATGCGCAGCAGAGACGATCTCCTCCGCGCTGTCATCCACTCCCTTGCGCGGCCCAGAAATACTACCAGCCGTCTCTGCTACTTTCGAGTCATCAAATTCTGCGCCTTAAATAGGAAATTCTCGGCGTTGATCGTTTGATAGAAACCCGCCTCTTGGAAGCCAGGCGCGGCACAGGCTTGCGGCGCAGCAGCCTCCATGGACGGCAGTTCGCTCACCTCTGTTCCCAGCACTCGCTTCAACTCTTCTGCCAGCCCCTCCATCTGCACTTGTCCGGCAGAAAGAAAAACCCTCCCCACGTCGGATCCGCCGCCTGCCGCGCGGAAGAACTCAACCGTTTTCTTCACTTCCTCCGCAAGCTCCTGCACCGTGCCGCCGCTCCCAATCGCAATAGCTCGCGTAAAAATCGGCGCCCAATCTCGCTGCACACTCACGCTCGTCGACGTTGTTCCTACATGCACCAGCAACCACGTCCGACCCGCCTCCCCCTCTTTCATCTGCTCCCGATGCTTGGCTAGCATGTCGCTCGCAAAGTCCTGAATGCTGTCAAATTGTTCTGTTCGCCCCGCAGCAATGTCGCCCTTTGCTCGCTGGATCGCTTTCTCTGCCCCCGAGGTTCCCGCCACATCCAACCTTGCTGGTCTCAACCTCACCGTTCCGTCTTCCCCCGTCACCGCCGCCAGATAGTCCCCTTCCTCCAACTCCAAGGCACTTATGACCGATTCGGGCAGCGTAATCTGGTTCTTGCCCCGCAGCCTTACCAGCTTTATTTTTCCTAGTTTTGTCATACTTTCTTACTATCAGAAAATCGCATTTTCGTCAAGCCTCGCGCCTACCATTCTTCAAACCCCGAGCCTGCTACCCTATCTCCCCATTCCCCCGACGCCGTTTAACCTCTAATTTCTGCCGTCCAACCGCCATTTTCGACCATTCCCTGTAATTCACTTTACCTTTTGGTACTTGGCTGCTACCATTTCTCATGCTTCGCTCGACAACCACCCCGCCACTCTCCCTCCAAAAATTCTCCCTCCCAGCTATCGCCGCCGGGGCGTTCGATCTTCCACTGTTCAGCTTTGGACTGGCGACTGTTGGCTTGCCTTTCCTAAGTCCTTTCCTTACCACTCCTACGAGCCATCTGCAATTTATTGAAAACACAACAACTTTAAGTTCAGTATTTGCCACTCTTACGAACCGCGTCAAGCATAACTCCTTTGTTTGCCACTCTTACAGAATACACTCGGGGTGGGATATCCCCCTCGCCACTCGCCACTATTTCGACGCACAGCAACGCCTGCAAGCCCACCCCTTTCAAAGGCTTACTTCACAGTTCCCTGTACACTCGGGGTGTATCCCTGCACTTGCCAATCCGCATGGAACAAATCCCCCGCTCGCGCGTCTTCACTGGTGCGGAGGTGATGTCCATGCGTAAATTCATGATGGGCCTCGGGGTAGTGATGCTGATGACGGCGGTATTGACCATGAGGCCCCTGCGAAGCCGCGCCGACGACAGCATCCAGGGCGACTGGCACGCCAAATTCATCTCAGAGACGAATTGCGTCTGCATCGATCTTGAAGTCGAGCGCTCGAGCTGGGGGCATCGCAGCAATTGGGGCAACACGCACAAAATCAGCGACTTCTCCGGGCTCGACGCGAGCCTGGCCACCGCGAAAGACTCCCCCGCTCACTTCGAGCTGCGCCGCGACGCCGGGATCACGAGTTTTGACGGCCGCTTCCACGACGGACAAGGCAGCGGCAAGTTCAGTTTTGCCGCCAGCGCCGAATACGTGCAGGGCATGAAAGCTCTCGGGTACGCAAACCTCTCGCAAGAGCAGCTCTTCTCCTTCGCG